>JBEDGK010000148.1:0-3755 GCA_041174665.1 Pseudomonadota bacterium | reverse complement strand
ACCAAGGGGTGCAAGCAGGACAAGCGCCAGCAGGCTGAAGCTGACATCAATTAATCGTTTCATGTTTCAACCAAAGGATTCCGTAGATAAAAAAGGGCTGCTACTCACGCCAGCCTCCAACATTCAGCACCTTAACATTTCCTCATACAAGGCGAGTTAGCGCCCAGGGATGGGCGCATCGCGTCCCGATACAATAGCGCCTGTGCGAGGCATATCATGCGGCCAAGCGCCTTACATGAACGAGGTGAGAATTGAAAATAGCGATAGCGGGTTGCGGATATGTCGGCCTGTCCATGGCCGTGCTGCTCGCGCAGCGGCATGAAGTGGTCGCCTGCGACCTGAGCGAGGCGAGGGTCGAGCAGATCAACCGCAAGCACTCGCCGATCAAGGATCCCGATATCGAGCATTATCTGGCGACCCAGGCGCTGAATCTGCGTGCCACGACGGATCCGCGAGATGCCTTTGCCAGTGCCAGCTTCGTTGTGGTCGGCACCCCGACGGATTACGACCCGAAAACCAATTATTTCGATACCAGCTCGGTCGAGTCCGTGATCGAGCAGGTCAGGTTGATCAACCCGGATGCGCACATTGTCATCAAATCGACGATCCCCGTGGGTTTCACGGCGCGCATGCTGGACAAGTACCGCCCGCTGAACCTCCTCTTCTCGCCGGAATTCCTGCGCGAAGGTCGCGCACTGTATGACAATCTGCATCCGTCGCGGATCGTGATCGGAAGCCAGACGGAAGCCGGCAAAATCTTCGCCGGCCTGCTCAAAGAAGCCGCACTGAAAAAAGACGTCCCCGTGCTGTTCATGGGGCCGACCGAGGCCGAGGCCGTCAAGTTGTTTGCCAATACCTTTCTGGCGATGCGCGTGGCGTTCTTCAATGAGCTCGATACTTACGCCGCCAGTCATGGGCTGGACACGCGCCCGATCATCGATGGCGTCAGTCTGGATCCACGTATCGGCAATTACTACAACAATCCCTCGTTCGGCTATGGTGGCTACTGCCTGCCCAAAGACACCCGGCAGATGCTGGCCAATTATCAGGATGTACCGCAAAACCTGATCCGCGCGATCGTGGATTCCAACAGCACACGCAAGGATTTTGTCGCCGAGAGCATTTTGGCTCGCAACCCTAAAACGGTCGGCATTTACCGGCTGACGATGAAGGCCGGCTCAGACAACTTCCGGTCTTCCAGCATTCAAGGGATCATGAAACGGATCAAGGCCAAGGGGGTCGAGGTCATCGTTTACGAACCGGCGATTTCCGAACCCGAGTTTTACCGCTCCCGGGTCACCCATGACCTCAAGTCCTTTAAGCAACAAGCCGATGTCATTGTGGCCAACCGCATCACGGAAGACCTTGCCGATGTACTCGACAAGGTCTACAGCCGGGATTTGTTTGGCGGAGATTGAGCCGGCTTGGCGCGAGACCAGTCCGGGGGACATCTAGTCGTACACCCTATGTTAGTGTGCGCACACACTCATTACTTCCTATTTCCCTCCGCGCAATCTGCGAATACGGCAAGCATCTTTCTATTACTGTAAGTAAATGGTGTAAAGAAAGCTCCGCCCGAGTCGATTAACCGATGGAGCGATGGCGAGGCCTTTTTGTGGCCTGGCCCTGCGCGCATATCAACTGACCCAACTGGCGGATCCCATGAGCGTCTTTGCGGATTTAACGGACAAACAGGTAGAGGCATTCACCACGGCCCAGATCGCCGCGCTATCAACGGCGCAGATCGCGGACCTGGGTGCTGACCTCGGCCGCCTGACGTCACTGCAAACATCGGCGCTGACCCCCACGCAAATCCGGGCGATCGATGATCCGTCGCAATTCAGTTCCAAGAACGTCGCCGGCCTGTCCGCGCGGCATCTCTCTGCATTCACCGATGCTCAACTGGCCAAGTTCACAAGCACCCAGCTCAACGCACTGAAATCGACCCAGATCAGCGGCTTCACCACCGCGCAGATCGCGAAGCTCAGTCCCGAGCAAATAGCCACGTTCAAGGATGCCGAAGTCGTCGGCCTGACATCGGCGCAAATTGCGGCACTGTCTCCGGAGCAGGCGGCAGCATTCACGACTGGGCAGCTGACGAAACTGACGACCGCCCAGATTCCGGCCTTCAAGCCTGCTGCTATCGCGCAATTGACGGCCGACGGCCAAGTTCCAGCACTCAAGTCCGAGCAACTGGCTGCGCTGAAGCTGGCTCAGCTCGCCGCGATGACGACCGAGCAGATGGCGGCGCTGGCAACTGGCGCCATTCCCGGCTTGACCAATCAGCAGATCGCCGCGCTGTCGGTTGGCGACGAAGGGCAGCTTCGTGCGCTGACGCCAACGCAGATCGCGAAGATGGCATCGGGCCAGATCGGGGCGCTGACTGCCAACCAGATCAAATCGCTGACGGCTGAGCAGGCAGGCGCCATTGAAGCCGCCGACCTGCCAGCGATGAACAAGGAAGCCGTCGCAGCGCTCTCTGCCGAGCAGCTCACGGGCATGAAGGCATTGCTGAGCAAATTCACCACGGCGCAGGTACCGGCACTTAAACCGGCTGCGCTGGAGACGCTCGACAGTTCACTGTTTGCCGAGCTCAAATCCGAGCAGCTCGCAGTGCTGACACCCGCTCAGCTGGCAAAGATCTCCTCCGAGCAACTGGCGAATATCACGGCCGACGCCATCAAGGGCCTGACGGGATCGCAACTCAAGCTCCTGACCACCGGTGAGAATGGCCAGCTGAATGGTCTGACCCCAGAGCAGATCGCGAAAATGACGTCGACGCAGTTGCCTGCGCTGACGACCACACAGATCGCGAGAATGACCGTCGACCAGATCAAGGGTATCGACCCTGCGGTGCTGGCGAAAATGACCAACGGCCAGATCGCTGCGCTGACGCGCGACGAGATCGCCGGCCTGACCAGCAATCAGATTGCCGCGATCACCACCGCACAAATGAAGGTGCTCAGTGGCGATCAACTGCGCGCGTTCACGGTCGAACAATTGAAAACCATCCCACCCGGCAACCTGGCCGTGCTGTCCAATAGCCAGATCAGGGCACTCTCAGAACTGAGCGCAGACGAGATCAAACAGCTGAGCGGCGAGGAGTTGGCAACATATCTGAACACCAATCCGATTGCCGGTGTACCTCCTGCCACGATTGGCGGTTTGACGGCAGACCAGCTCTCCAGTCTCACCACCTCGCAAATCGCCGCGATGAGCAATGCTCAGGTTGCAGCGATCAGCACGGCAGCGCTGGCGGCGCTCGACAGCGATGCGCTGACTCAAGCGCTCAAGCCCGATCAGGTCAAGGCGCTCGTCACCGAGCAGATTACTGCGCTGACTGCCAACGCAATACGCGGCCTGGACGGGAAAATACTCGCGCTCACCGACGCTGATTTTGCGGCGCTGAGTGCCGACCAGTTGAATGCACTCACTGATAGTCAGATGACGATGCTCACGCCGCGTCAGATGACCTTGATCACAAATGACGAACTGAACGCCATCGCATTAGACAAGCTTGGCGCGAGACAGATTGGCGCACTGCGCTCGGGTCAGATTCAGGCCTTGTCTGCAGAGGCCCTGGCGAAAATAACACCCGCCGCCATTCAGGGCTGGACAGCTGACCAGATCCGACTACTGCTGCCAGAGCAAATAGAGAAACTGAGCCCTGAGCAGATCGGCGGTATCCGCGCTACGAGTCTGGGCGGGCTGACGCCTGCGGCCATTGCGCAATTCGATGCTGCGCAATTGGCGGG
>JBEDGK010000147.1:0-9060 GCA_041174665.1 Pseudomonadota bacterium | reverse complement strand
GTATTACGGCGTACTGAAATGTCGTCGTGAAGAATTGCGCTTGATTATTCTCAAGCGCAAGTGGAATTTGACTGGCAAGGTGGCGTTTCGAGCCGCCAATATGTCGTTGCTTTGCCTCAAGCATCCGTTGATTGTGAGTAACCCGGCGACAGCGATGCTCGATGTGTTGTTGAGCGTATGGTGGAGTGCTTGTCGGATCGTTGGAATTGCTTGGCGCAAGTTGCAAGTGTTATCTCGGTTCGGTGCGCACCAGAATTTCCTTGTTCGCTGGTCGGAAGTGGTGGTCGGCCGTGATGGACTGTGGGGAGAAATTGTGGCGCCTTTTTCTGCTACCCGGCAGGCTATCGACTGGGGGCGCGATCATCGGGAACCGCTCGGACTGCGTTTTGGTCTGCGAACACGTTTGGAGGTCGATTTCCCGGAGTTGGTAGGGCGTCCATTTGTTTGCCTCCATGTACGGACTGGCGGTTTTTTTAATGATCACACCTACTCAGCACCGCGTAACGCGAGCATTGAAAACTATTTTCTGGCGATTGACGAACTTGTGGCTCGTGGTTATGCAGTGGTGCGCATCGGCGATCCAAGAATGCCGCCATTGCAGCGCGAAGGGGTCTTAGATTATGCGCATCATCCCCAGCGCAATCAGGATCATGATGTCTTGCTTGTCGAGCATTGCGATGCCTATATCGGTTCTCTCACAGGGCCGATTGACTTGGCGTGCTTGTTTGAAAAGCGAATTTTTACGGTCAACACCCTTTCTCTGTCGCATTGCACTTGGTACCGAGAAGGTTCCCTTTTCATACCCAAACGGGTCAAATTGGATGGAAGGTTTCTGAGTCTCAAGGAGCAAGTTGACATGCATTTGTTCGAGGTGATGGGAACGGGATACACGGAACCGCGAGCGGAATATGTCGAAAATAGTGCCGAAGAAATTCATAATGCATTGCTTGAATTCCTTAATGCCCCGCCGCTGACTGATCAGCAACGAGCATTCAATGGCTACCTTAAAGCGCGACTGGTCGAATATTTCGAAGGTGAGCAGTTGTGGGAGTCGACTCATGCCGATACGGCACAAAAAGTTCGCTGGCTTGCGCGTCAACACACTGTGGAGGGCGGGGTCGCGCAGTGTTGGCTTGAGAAAAACTGGGAGCGCCCGGCTGGATGAAGCTGGTCATCTGCAACTCCTTGCCGACCTCCCGGATTTTTGGCGAAAAAGTCGACGCGGCTTGGTATGCGGCGCAGGGCGTAGATACCGAGTATTGGGATTTGGCGCCCCTGTTTTTGCCGCAGGAGAAACTCGAAGCGTTTTACGCGGGAGCCGCCGGCTACCGTTACATTGGGCCGAATCACCGTATTTTCACTGGGTGGGCTGAATTGGAGCAGGCGCTTGACGCCTTGGTGTCCGGGCCGCATGTGGTGTGGCATTTGTCGCGTTTTGATCGTATGCACAACGATGATGCCCTCTTGGCATCGCTGAATCGACATGGTGCAACTTATGTCTTTCAGCACTTCGACCCTTATGAGAGAGCCGTCGGGTGGCTCAACACCTTAAAGGCGCCAGTACGGGAAGCGCGTCAGCTATGGCACGCACGGCATTGCAAGCCGGCCGCCGTCGTTACGTCAGGCCTGTTGGGGAGGCGCCAAGTATGTCTCAGGTATCAATCTGCTGAAGTGATTAGTGTGCCTTCGATTAAAGTACTTTGGGAGGCGCACGATTTTTCTGTAGCTTCATCGTGTGCCGTTTTTGTGGACGAGAGCCTCGCGTACGATCCAGATGCTCAGTTGCACGGCCAAGTCTTGTGTTCTAATGTCTTTGCGTACTATCGGCGTATGCGGGACTTATTTTCCCGAGTTGAGGACCATCTGGGTGTGCCAGTCGTTGTGGCCTGCTCCGGTAAGTACCAGTATCACGATACGACCGAATATTTTGGTGAGCGCACGGTGGTTTACGGACAAACCTTGCAGCTCCTGCAAAATTGCGTACTTGCGCTCGGGCATCTTTCACTCGCGCTGGATCAGGCTATTGTTTCGCGCAAGCCGGTCTTGCTGGTAGATGACCTGGATTTCACCGAGTGGCGTCGCCGAGGTTTCAGGGATGTGATTTCGCGATTCCGTCAGCGCCCGTTATTGAATGAGCGTATTGGCGCACCGGAAATCAGCGGCGCATTGCAGCGGGATAAAGTCTTCTATTCGGAAGTTGAAAAGCGGTATTTCCGAGAGCCTGGGATTGTCGATGACTGCAAGCCTATCTGCCTGGCGGCGTTTTGGGCGTTGGCAGAAAAGCGTTGGATGTAAATGCACGGAATGATGTGGTTGAGCATCAGGGGTTAAAAAAATGCGCGAGGGACAGGGCGGGGATAACGCGGTGAGTGATCCAGATCGATTCAGCGGCCGGCTGTTTGACAAAGATGCTGCCGGATATGAGAAGCAGCGTTTGGTATCTCCCGCACAGCGTGGGGTGGATTTCGATGGCATCATGCAACGGCAGATTGCGGCATTTCTTCCCTCGCAACACCTTGGGCGTGTGCTTGACTATGGCGCCGGCAATTCGCCGTACCGCCAGTACATTTCCTGTGATCGTTATGTCACTGCCGATGTAAGTCAGAATCTGGCCGGCGATATTGAGCATTTGCTCGTTCCTGGCGAGTGCTTGGCGGTTGATGCTGCCTCTTTTGATGCCGCTCTGCTTCTTGATGTCCTCGAACATGTCCCTGACCCGGATTTTGTTCTCGGGGAGATACGGCGTTTGCTGGCTCCCAACGGACGCCTGTTCATCAGTGCCCCTTTTATTTATCGAGAACACGAGACACCCTACGATTTCGCACGCTATACGGTATTTGGTATGCGCGAACTGATCGGGCGCCAGCAGGGGGAAATTGTCAGGCTCATTAAGGCGGGCAATGCTTTCTACACACTGTTGGCACTCTTTCTGGAGCGTGGAGTTGCGAATGGCGAATCTAACCGCCTCGGCATACCCGGAAGGATTGTGAATCGTCTTCTGCGTACACTGGTACCCGTACTCGCGCCTTTGCTATGCAAGGCGCCAAATCAAGAGGATGGCATCTATCATCACCTGCTGCTGGAAGTGAGCTTCGCTTGAAGACCGCTTTTTTTACTCAGAACATAAAGCGTGGCGGACTCGATACCTTTATCTTGAATCTCGTCACCAACTGGCCGGGTCAAGATGAAATCATCCTGTTCTGCAATCGCTCGCATCCGGGGCTTGCCGCTCTCAGAGAAAGCTTGGCTGGTCGGGCAGAGGTTGTCCCCTACGATTTCTTGATTGCGCAGGATATTAGAGATCGGCTTGTGCGAGTCCCCGCATTTCTCCAAATCTTGTTCCGCGCGCTGTTCTGGCTACTGGGATTCCCTTATCTGGTATTTAAAACCGGCCAGCTGTTTAAAAAATTCGATGCGGATCGTTTAATGGTGATCAATGGCGGGTATCCGGGCGGCGACGCCTGTCTTGCGGCCACCATCGCATGGCAGCGGAGTGCGCCCGGGCGCCGCCGCGCGTGGCACAATTTTCACAACCTTGTGTTGCCATACTCCGACCAGCCATTGCGCCGACTAAAGGAGCTATTGATTGATCGATTCGTGTCGCAGGCTGCGGCAGGCTTCGTCACCGTGTCGCGGGCGTGCATGGCGACTCTCGCAGCACGCTCGCCGCTGGCGGTCACCGAGCGGGCCTTCATCCACAACGGCATTGCGCCGATCGACACCATGCCCGGCACGGTGTCGGGGAGCGAACCGGCGCTGTCCGCCGAAGCTCGCCTGATCCTTATGCCTGCCGTCTACGAAGCCCGCAAGGGGCATGCTTTCATGATTCGCGCGATGGAGCAGATTGTCCGACACGTGCCGCAGGCGACTCTGCTCATCTGCGGCGACGGCAGTCCTGCCGAGATCGATGCGGTGCGCCGCCTACGCGAGATGTCAAGTGTTGCAGAACGGATCGTCCTGCAGGGCCATCGTCGCGACCTCGGCTCTCTAATGACGCAGGCGGAAGTGCTAGTGCTTCCCTCGCAGGCGCAAGAGTCCTTCGGTTACACCGTCGTCGAAGCGATGGCATGCGCCTGCCCCGTCGTCGTCACCGATGTAGGTGGATTACCAGAAGTCGTTGACAACGGAGGCAGTGGCTACGTCATCGCGCGCCATGACGTAGGAGCGCTGGCCGAACGGATCATCACGCTGCTGCAAGATGAGGGGCTGCGCAAGCAAATGGGTGCGGCTGGCGTGCAGCGTTATCGGCAACAGTTCACTGCCTCGCGAATGGCTGCTGAGTATTTCAGTCTTCTCGAAAAGGCTTAGCCAGGTGCGGGACTGAAGGATAGTGCCTGCGTGGCGACATCTGTGCTCACTGTGAAAACATTTTTAATTCGCTAACTAGGTAATCGATGAAAGTTGTGATTCTCTGTGGCGGTTACGGTACACGTATCCGCGATGTTGCCGATAACATTCCTAAGCCAATGATCCCGGTCGGGCGTTTTCCGATTCTTTGGCACATTATGAAGTACTACGCCAGCTTCGGACATCGCGATTTCGTCCTTTGCCTGGGTTACAAGAGTTCGGTGATCAAAGACTTTTTCCTGAATTACGAAGCGCATACCAAGGACTTCACGATTGAGTTGGGGCGCAAGGACACCCTAACTTTTCATAACGACCATGAGGAATCGGACTGGCGAGTGACGCTTGCCGATACCGGGCTGGATGCCATGACCGGCGCACGCATCAAGCGTATCCAGAAATATGTAGGCGACGACGATTTCATGCTGACTTATGGAGACGGGGTTGGCGATATCGATTTAGATCGGTTGCAGGCCTTCCATCGTGAACACTACCGGACGCTGACTGTGACCGGAGTGCGTCCGCCGGGGCGTTTCGGCGAGTTGGTGCATGCAGACGGGGTGATCACCGAGTTCAATGAGAAGCCGCAGGCAACAGGCGGCCGGATTTCCGGCGGATTCTTTGTTGCTACCGCCAAGCTTTTCGATTACCTGAGTGATGACGAAGGTCTCGTATTCGAGCAGCAGCCGATGCGCAGCTTGGTTGGTGATCAGCAATTGATGGTTTTCGAGCATGATGGTTTCTGGCAGCCGATGGATACTTCGCGCGAGTACCAGTTGCTCAATTCGCTGTACGAGAAGGGGGAGGCACCTTGGGTACGCTGGTAGCCGACAACCATCTGGAGATTTTTCGCGGCAAACGCGTACTGGTCACCGGCCATACCGGCTTCAAGGGTTCCTGGCTGACCTTGTTGCTCAACGGCTTGGGGGCCGAGGTGATGGGTTATGCCCTGGCACCGGAGTATGCAGTCGGACATTTCGAGCGCCTGGGTCTGGAAAAGCAAATACGCCATGTGACGGGCGATGTGCGCGATCTGGGTCGCATGCGCCAGGAAGTCGTGGCCTTCCAGCCGGAGGTCGTCTTTCACCTAGCTGCGCAGGCACTGGTCCGTCCGTCATACGTTGATCCAAAAACCACCTTTGACGTCAATGTCGGTGGCGGGGTTAATTTGCTGGAAGTCGTGCGTACCTGCGAGAGCGTGCGCGCCCTGGTCTTCATCACTTCCGACAAGTGTTACGAAAACCTCGAGTGGATCTGGGGTTACCGTGAAACCGATGCGATGGGCGGGCATGACCCCTACAGCGCTTCCAAAGGGGCGGCCGAGCTGGTGTTTTCGTCCTATCTGCGCTCCTTTTTTGCTAATCGCCCGGACTTTGGGGCCGCTACCGCGCGCGCCGGGAATGTCATCGGAGGCGGTGACTGGGCGGCAGATCGCATCGTGCCGGATTGCGTGCGCGCCCTGCAGGCGGGCAAGCCAATCACCATTCGCAGTCCGCGTGCGACGCGGCCATGGCAGCATGTGCTGGAGCCGCTGTCCGGTTACCTGAAATTGGGGGCGCGGCTGCTCGAGAGCGGTCATGTCTACGACGGTGCCTGGAATTTCGGCCCGCATGTCGGCGATGTGCGTACCGTGCTGGATGTGGCCAACGCGATTGCCAGTCAGTTCGAGAACGGTTCGGTCGTCGTCGATGAGCCGCGCGACAAGCCGCATGAAGCGCGCTTACTGCAGTTAAACAGTGACAAGGCGCGCCAGTTGCTGCAGTGGGATACGCGTTGGAATTTCGAGCAGACGCTGGCAGCGACCGGTGGCTGGTATCGCGAGGTGCTCGTTCAGGGCAAGTCTGCAGAAGTGGTCTCGCGGGCCCAGATCTCTGCTTACTACGGAGGCCAGCTATGATTGATGGAGTTGTTATTACGCCGCTTCGGCAAATTGTTGATGAACGTGGCAAAGTGATGCACATGCTGCGTCGAGATGCTCAGCACTTTTCCGGATTCGGGGAAATCTATTTTTCCACTGTCCATCCTGGCGCAATTAAGGGATGGCACATACATCACAAAATGGTATTGAACTACGCAGTGCCGCAAGGGCAAATTAAATTTGTTCTCTACGATGACAGACCGGCGAGCCCCACGGTTGGCGAAGTACAGGAATTGTTCATTGGGCCTGACAATTATTGTTTGGTGACAGTCCCTCCACTGGTTTGGAATGGGTTTAAAGGGATTGGTACGGAAACTGCCATCGTCGCAAATTGTGCAAGTATTCCGCATGATCCGACCGAGATTGAGCGCAAGGATCCCTTCGATCCGTCGATTCCGTACGATTGGGCGATCAAGCATCGATGAGCCATGCGGTGTTGCTCACCGGCGGTCTGGGCTATCTGGGTGGCCGTCTAGCGTGTGCGCTGGTTGCAGCTGGGCATCAGGTGCGTTGCGGTACCCGGCGTCCGGGAGCTGCAGCGCTTGACTGGTTGCCCGGGATGCCGATGGTCACGCTGGACTGGATGTCAACCGAGGCGCTGACCGAGGCTTGCCGGGGTGTCGATTGCATCATTCATCTTGCTGCAATGAACGAGGTTGAATCGGCCAGAGATCCGGTCGGCGCCCTGGAAATGAACGGGCTGTCCAGTCTGCGCCTGCTGGAAGCAGCCAAGGCAGCCGGTGTCCGGCGCTTCGTCTATTTCTCCACGGCGCATGTCTATGGCGCCCCGTTGAAGGGAAATATCGACGAAACAAGCTTGCCGCGACCGGTTCACCCCTATGCCATTACACACAAGGTGGCCGAGGATTTTGTGTTGGCAGCGCATGACCGGAAGCAGATCGAAGGCGTGGTCATCCGCTTGTCGAACGGCTTTGGCGCCCCGGTGACGCTGGATGTCGACCGCTGGACCTTGCTGGTCAATGATCTGTGTCGTCAGGCAGCAATCAGTGGCGAACTGCGTCTGAACAGCGCCGGCTCGCAGTTGCGAGATTTCATCACGTTGGCCGACGTGGCCCGGGCGGTCAATCACCTGCTTGGGCTCGATGCCGGGCAACTTGCCGATGGCTTGTTCAACCTCGGCGGCGGCAAGGCCATGTCGATTCTCGAAATGACCGAGCGGATTGCGGTGCGCTGGCGGGTGCTGACCGGGCGTGACGTTGCCATTGTGCGGCCGGCTGGCGATGGCGTTCCGCCACCCGCATTGAACTACCGTTGCGACAAGCTGGCTGCTACAGGATTTACGCTCACAGGGCAGGTCGACCGTGAAATCGACGACACGCTGCAGCTGTGCCTGCGAGCCTTTCGAAAGTGACTCACGACTTGCTCAATCCCCGCATCTCCATTGTCATTCCGACCTACAACCACGCACATTTTCTGCGCACCGCGCTCGACTCGATCCGTGCCCAGACCTTCGGTGACTGGGAGGCCATTGTCGTCAACAATTATTCTGAGGACGACACCATCGCCGTCGTCGAGTCCTACGACGATCCGCGCATTCGGCTGGTCAATTTCGCCAATCACGGCATCATCGCTGCCGCTCGAAATTATGGTTTGTCGCTGACACAGGCGCCGTTCGTTGCCTTTCTCGATTCGGACGACTTCTGGTATACGGAAAAACTGCAACGTTGCATGGACAAGCTGGCGCAGTGCTATGACCTGGTGTGCCATGCCGAAGTCTGGGTCGGCCCCGCCGAACGGCGGCGCACGGTGCACTACGGTCCTGAGGCGCGTGCCACTTACGAAAGCCTACTGCTTGACGGCAACTGCATTTCCACATCAGCAGTGGTGGTGCGCCGTGAATGGCTGGAGCGTGCCGGTGGCTTCAGTGTCCAGCCAGAATTCGTGACAGCTGAGGACTACGAGTTGTGGCTCAAGTTGGCCCGAGATGGTGCCAGGGTTGGCTTTGTGGACGAGGTGCTGGGCGAATACCTGATCCACGAGGGCAATCAGAGCCGGGCCGCTTTGCGCAACATGCAAGCAGTCATGGCCGTCTTCGAGCATCACCGGTCGGCTCTGGGAGGACGGACTTCGGCAGGGCGCTTGCGCCGGCGCGAAGCGGTGATTCTGTACAGCGGGGCGCGTGGCTTGCAGGATAGCGGCCAGCATCGGCAAGCCTGGCCGCACTTCTTCAAGGCGGTACTGCGTTACCCCTGGGTGCCACGCTTTTACGCCGCCATGCTGCTCAATGCTCTAGGCCGGCGGCCCTGAACGGCCGACATGATGAAATTGCGTCGTTTTCTGGCCCGTACGATTTCGGAGACGGTTGCCGGTGTTTCTTGGTTGCGTCCGCCTGCCGACGGCTTGCGCGTGCTGATGTACCATGCCATTGGGGCGCCGGCTCTCGGCGATACGTTGGGACTGTTTTCGCTGTCGCCGGAACGCTTTCGGCAGCACATGGCGTTGCTGGCCGGATGGCAGCAGGGGCGGGTTGTCGATTTTGATGCCGCCGCATTGAGCGGTGCGGGGTGCCGGGTGGCGATTACCTTCGACGACGGCTACCTCGATAATCTGGAGGTGGCGGCGCCGATTCTTGGCGAGCTGGGTTTGCCGTTTACAGTCTTCGTCACTTCCGAATTCGTACGTCTCGGCAAGACGGGATTCCTGTCTCCTGATGCCCTGCGCGCCCTGGCTGCGCTGCCTGGGGCACAAATCGGTGCCCATGGTGCCAATCATGTGGCCCTGACGCAGTGCGATCAGGCGACCTTGCGCAACGAGCTGACATCGAGTCGGCACTATCT
>JBEDGK010000146.1:0-3180 GCA_041174665.1 Pseudomonadota bacterium | reverse complement strand
TGAAAGACTGGCTGAAACTGCTGAACATGGAAATCAATCGCGGGCATTTCGGATGCTACGCACCGCCCTGCATGACAGACAAATGGCTGGAGCGTTTCGCTTTCATGGAAAAAGCCGGTAATCGCTGGTGGCCTTATCTGGGCGCACTGTATATCGTGCAAGCGATCAAGCGCGTGAAAGGCATGCGTCTGATCGGGCCAGCCTGGGAGAAGCGCGGCGCGCGCGTGCAGCAGGGCGTACCGGTCACGAACCGAATGAAAAACGAGCACCAACACGAAAAAATGTGAATGAGCAAAGTAGAAATCTACACGGACGGTGCCTGCAAAGGGAATCCCGGCCCCGGCGGCTGGGGCGCCTGGCTGATCGCTGGCGAGCATAGCAAAGAGCTATGCGGAGGCGAGCTCAACACGACCAATAACCGCATGGAGCTCAAAGCCGTGATCGAAGCGCTGAGTGCGCTCAAGCGTCCTTGCGAGGTGATCGTGCATACCGATAGCCAGTATGTGCAGAAGGGCATCAGCGAATGGCTCGAAGGTTGGAAGGCGAAGGGTTGGCGTACCGCCAGCAAGGCACCGGTGAAGAATGTCGATCTGTGGCAGGCGCTTGATGAGGCGCAGTCGCGGCACACGATAGAATGGCGCTGGGTGAAAGGACATGCCGGTCACGAAGGCAATGAGCGTGCAGACGCGTTGGCCAATCGTGGGGTTGAGCTGGTGCTGGAATCCGGACTGCGACAGAGTGACGATTCATGAGCCGGAACGCTCCGACAGGCGCCGCGCGTGCATGGCGAAACCCCTGTCTCACCCCGGCGAAAGCCGGAATGCAGGGTTACTCTGGCAGTGACCCACTCCATCAACACGACCCACACTGATACACCATGCGACAAATCGTCCTCGACACAGAAACCACGGGCCTGAATCCGCGCAGCGGCGACCGCATCATCGAGATCGGGTGCGTCGAGCTCGTCAATCGCAGGCTGACGGGGAATAACTTTCATTACTACATCAATCCTGAGCGCGATTCTGATCCGGGGGCGTTAGCAGTTCACGGACTGACCAGCGAATTTTTAAGCGACAAACCCAAATTCGCCGAGATCGCCAAAGCATTGTGCGACTACCTGCGCGATGCAGAGATCATTATTCACAATGCGCCATTCGATGTTGGCTTCCTCGATGCAGAATTTGAAAAACTCGGCTTGCCTCAATTCGAGCAGCATGTGCGCTCGGTCACGGATACGCTGTTGCAGGCAAAAGAGCTTCATCCCGGCAAGCGCAACTCCCTTGACGCACTGTGCGAGCGTTACGGCGTCTCGAATGCGCACCGCACCTTGCATGGTGCGCTGCTTGACTCGGAACTGCTGGCCGAGGTCTATCTCGCGATGACACGCGGGCAGGACAGCCTGGGCATGGATCTGCATATCGATTTGCCCGGTGCGGATGGCAGTGTTGGGCAATCGGTGCTGGCGGAGATCATCGTGCTGCCGCCATTGCCGGAAGAGATAGCCGCGCATCAGGAGATGCTGCAGGCACTGAACAAAGAATCGAAAGGTGCTTGCCTCTGGCTACAGGATAGCCATTGACGACCTGAATTGAAGCCCGGAGGTGTTTATGCGATAATGCGCGCCGTCCTGGGAGGTTAGCTCAGGGGTAGAGCGATCGCCTCACACGCGATAGGTCGCTGGTTCGAAGCCAGCACTTCCCACCATTCTTAAAAAAACCCGGCTTGCACCTGATGCAAGCCGTTTTTTTTATGTCCGCTTGCGACTGACCGCAGCTCCCGGCCGCAGTCGCTTGTGCCCGAAGCTGCGGGCGAGTTTTTTTAGTGGTGGCGTTTCTTCACCCTGGCCGCGGGCAGAGATGCGTGCGGTCGTATCTGAACGCGGTACCAGATGCTGCGGGCCATTGCCGATCAGATCGCTGCGTCCCATACGCTTCAAACCTTCGCGTAAAGCCTCCCAGTTTGCCGGATCGTGATAGCGCAGCAGCGCCTTGTGGAATTTGCGGATCTTCGCCAGCCGTGGCGTCTCAACGGTTTCCGAATCTTTGGCAATCTTGCGCAAAGGGTTCTTGCGCGTGTGATACATCGTGGTCGCCATGGCCATCGGTGTCGGTAAAAAAGTTTGCACCTGATCGAGCCGAAAATCATTTTGCTTCAGCCACAGCGCAAGATTCAGCATGTCGTCATCTGTCGTGCCAGGATGTGCGGCAATGAAGTAAGGAATGAGGTATTGCTCCTTGCCTGCTTCTTTCGAATACTTGTCGAATAATTCCTTGAAGCGGTAGTACGAGCCCATGCCCGGCTTCATCATCTTCGACAGCGGACCCTCTTCGGAGTGTTCGGGCGCGATCTTCAACAAGCCGCCCACATGATGCGTGGCCAATTCTTTGACATATTCGGGTGAGCGTACTGCGAGGTCATAGCGCAGGCCGGAGCCGATCAGGATTTTCTTCACGCCCGGTATCGCGCGCGCCTTGCGATACAGCCGGATCAGTTTGCTGTGATCGGTGTTCAGATTGCTGCATATGGTTGGATACACGCACGACAATCGACGACAGGATTCTTCGATGCTCTTCTCTTTGCAGGCCATCCGATACATATTGGCCGTCGGCCCGCCCAGGTCCGAGATCGTGCCCGTGAACCCCTTGGTCTTGTCGCGAATGAGTTCAATCTCTCTCAAGATGGAAGGCTCCGAACGGCTCTGAATGATGCGGCCTTCATGCTCTGTAATTGAGCAGAAGGTGCAGCCACCGAAGCAGCCACGCATGATATTCACCGAGAAGCGAATCATCTCCCACGCCGGAATCTTCGCCTTGCCATAAGAGGGGTGCGGTGCGCGTGCATAGGGCAGGTCGTACACATAATCCATCTCATCCATCGCCAGCGGCAGCGGCGGTGCAGTCAGCCAGACATCGCGATCTGCGTGTGCCTGCACCATCGCACGCGCATTGCCGGGGTTGGATTCCAGGTGAAACACCCGCGACGCATGCGCATAGCTGACCGGATCTTCCTTCACCACTTCAAAGGCAGGCAGCCGGACTACGCTTTTGGAACGGATCTCTTTCTGCTGCGCGAGACGCTCTTCGCGTGACAGCAGTTTCATGGGCTTCGCGACCGGGGTAGCCTCTGCAGCGGAACCGGTACCGCAGGCCTCCGGCTGTTTTTCCTTCATCTCATAAGGAT
>JBEDGK010000145.1:0-2562 GCA_041174665.1 Pseudomonadota bacterium | reverse complement strand
GGCCATTGCGCATCCGAACATGGGCAGCCGCAACCGAGATATCGAACTCGAGCGTGGCACAGCGCTGGAGGGTTTTGCGAGCCCGCTGCGTGAGAAGGGACATCGGGTCAGCGTGATACCCATGCCCAGCGGCGTACAGGCCATTGTCCGGGATCGCGACGGCTGGTCCGGCGGCGCTGACCCGAGGCGGGAAGGCCTCGCCGCCGGAGAGTGAGTAATCAAGAGGCTGTCAAATCTCGATTTTGGTGCCCAGCTCCACCACCCGGTTAGGCGGGATCTTGAAGAAATCGGATGGCTTCGCAGCGTTCTGCATCATCCATGCGAACAGCCGCTCGCGCCAGACGGCCATGCCCGGCAGATTGCTGGGCACCACGGTATCGCGAGCGAGGAAGAATGAGGTATCGGCGAGATCCAGCTTCATGCCATGTTGCTGCTCCAGCAGCGCCAGCACCTGATTAATGTCCGGCGTTTCCTTGAAGCCGTGCACTGAGCGGATCAAGTACACATTGCTGCCCAACTCACTCACTGTCAAACGCTCTTCGTCACGCACATAAGGGACATCCCAGATCGACAGTTTCAGGAAAATCACGCGCTCGTGCAGCACGCGGTTGTGTTTCAGATTGTGCAGCAATGCCACGGGCACGAAATCGATGTGCGCGGTCAGGAATACGGCGGTACCTTCAACCCGATGCGGCGGGTGCGCGAGTAGCGCAGACACAAAATCTGGCAGCCGTATCGAATCCGCAACTACACGCTCGCGAAGCAGCTGGCGACCCTTGTACCAAGTGGTCAACATCACGAAGCAGATCGCGCCCAGTCCCAGCGGGTACCACCCGCCATCTTTCACTTTGATCAAATTGGCGGTCCAGAACGAAAAATCCATGACGAAAAATACTGCCACTAGCAGCACAACGAACACAGGTTTGATCTTCCATTCTTTGTACATCACCACCGCCAGCATGCTGGTGGTGATCAGCATGGTGGTCGTCACCGAGATGCCGTACGCGGCTGCGAGGTTGCCAGACTCTCTGAACTGAATGATCGTAAATATGACTAGTACCAGCAGCAACCAGTTCACCATCGGCATGTAGATCTGGCCGCGCTCGGTCTCCGAGGTGTGAAGGATCTGCATGCGCGGCAGAAAACCGAGCAGAATACCCTGATTCGCGAGCGAAAACGCGCCGGAGATTACAGCTTGCGACGCGATCACGGTGGCAGCAGTGGCGAGGACGACCATGGGCCACAGCAGAAACTCGGGCACCATCAGGAAGAAAGGGTTCTCTGCAGCCTGCGGGTTGTTGAGCAGCAGCGCGCCCTGACCAAAATAATTGGTAAGCAGGGCGGGCAAGGTGACTAGCAGCCAGGCCAGCCGCACCGGCTTGCGTCCGAAATGACCCATATCCAGATACAGTGCCTCGACGCCGGTGACAGCCAGCACCACTGATCCCATGACAATGTAGGCCTGCAGTGCATGCTCATGAATGAAGGCCACCGCGTGGTATGGCGAGACCGCCTTGAGGATCATAGGGTTCTGCCAGATGTTCATGATGCCGAGCACGGCCAGCGCCGAGAACCAGATCAGCATGATGGGACCGAACCAGCGTCCCACGGCTGCTGTGCCGTAGCTTTGCACGTAGAACAGCAAAATCACGATCACGAGCGTGATCGGTATCACATAGCGTTTAAGGTCGGGCGCAATGACCTCCAGCCCCTCGACCGCGGATAACACCGAGATCGCCGGCGTGATCACCGATTCGCCCAGCAGCATGCAGGCACCTAGTGCGCCGAGCATCAGCAGACCGGCCGTGATCTTTTGCCGGTCCGCTCGCGTTGCGCGCATCGCCAGCGCCATCAGCGACAGCACGCCGCCCTCGCCATTGTTGTCGGCTCTCAGAACGAACACGACATACTTGATTGTCACGATCAGAATCAGTGACCAGACGATCATCGAGACGATGCCCAGTACGGCACCCTCTGAATAGGGAATGCCGTGCTCGGGACTAAAGCATTCTTTGAGCGCGTACAAAGGGCTAGTACCGATATCGCCGAATACCACCCCGATAGCTGCCAGCAACAGCACTGGCAACGAGTCGTGAGCCCGATTGCCCATGCCGGTCACATTGACTGGCCGCATGATCGAGGACTGAGAGAATTCTGGATTACTGATTGACACGTTCGCTCCTGTTACGCCGGCAGCACCACCCAGCAAGAACAATGCGCCTGTAGTCTGACGGCATTCTTACGTTGGTTGGTGTGTGTCTCGTGTTGAGGCTGCACTAGGGCAGTGGTCGGCTGATCACTGCGGCACCGCGCAGCTTGCCCACGCTATAGCCCGTAGCCTGATCTTGCGGATACTCTGTCCGGATCTTTTCTGCCAGTGTGGCTGGGATGTCCGATGCTGTACCGTGGCAGGTTACGCACATGGCTTGCACGGTGATGGCTTTCGCGTAATGAAGCTCACGCTTGCCGTTACCGGCATCCACCACGCTCCAGTACTCCATGGTGGCGGGTGACTCGGACTGTGACAGCCGCGTCTCAAATTGCGCGAGTGCTTCTTTTTGC
>JBEDGK010000144.1:0-2595 GCA_041174665.1 Pseudomonadota bacterium | reverse complement strand
TCTTGCATGTGGGCCTTCAGGTGCGCGCTATCCACGGAGTACTCGGCAACATCTGCATGCGAGCCCGCTGCGAGTGGCACTACTTGATCAAGAAAACCACGGGCGAACGCAATCACCTTCGCGCCGCGCACCGGGTTGTATCCACCATCACGTGTCGCACCGTCGGTCTCGGGAAGGGCGTCGGTACCGTAGAGCGCGTCGTACAGTGAGCCCCAGCGAGCGTTCGCCGCGTTCAACACATAACGAGCATTCAGAATCGGTACCACCAGCTGCGGACCCGCAGTGGTTGATAGCTCTGCGTCGACATGATCAGTGGTGACTTTGACTGCTTTGGGTACTGGCAAGAGGTAGCCGATCGACTCCAGAAACTTGCGATAGGCCTGTATGTCTTTAACCGGACCTGGGTGGGCGCTGTGCCAGGCATCCAGCTCGCTCTGCAAGCGATCGCGCTCGGCCAGCAGCTGGGCATTCTTAGGCGACAAATCATGGACGATTTGCGCGAAGCCACGCCACCAACGGTCGCTGTCGATGCCGGTGCCCGGTAGGACCTTGTCCTCGATAAAGCGGTACAGGATGGTATCCACCTGCAAATCGTGGCAAGCGGTGCGTGCTGTCATTTGTGATTCCTTAATGAGTTGATATGTTGTGGTTTTTTGGATTTATCGGCGGGCTTTAATGTCCCCCGCGCTGCCGGACAAATTGAAGCAAGTCATTCAGCGAGCGGCCCTCACCATTCGGTGTGACCCCAAGTACTTCTAACGGTGCCGCCGCACGGTTCACCCAAAAGGTGGAATAACCGAACCAGGCAGCGCCGCAAATATCCCAGCCATTGCTGGAAACGAATAAACAATCTTCTGCCGCTAACCCAAAGGTGCTGGTACCGAGGTGGTACACCTCCGGCGCGGTTTTGAATTTTTTCACGCTATGCGCTGACAGCACATGATTGAACACGCCATCCATGTCTGCAGCATTGATCACCGGGTTCAACATCTCCGGGTTGCCATTGGAGAGGATGGCGAGCTTGAGCCCATCGCGCTTCAGCTCTTGCAGTACTTTCAAGTTTTCCGGGAAAGGGGTCAGCTGGTTGTACTGATCCATCAGCTGTGCTTGCGACTCCGAGCTGAGTGCGAGGCCAAGCCGGCTGCATGCAAATTGCAACGCGTCGCGAGTGACCCCATCGAACGGCTGATAGGTGTCGGACAGCGTGCGAAGGCGCGTATATTCAATCTGCTTATCACGCCAGAGATTTGCCAATGCCGCACCCTGCCCTGGAAACTGGCGTTCAGCCTCGGCGGCAATAGCATAGACGTCAAACAGCGTACCGTAAGCGTCAAAAAGGATGGCTTGAAAAGACATGCTGCGCCAATACGATTAAACGTCGATGTTCCCCGCCGCGAGCGCATTAGTCTCGATGAATGCTCGCCGTGGTTCAACCTCATCACCCATCAGGGTGGCAAAAATCTGATCGGCAGCAATCGCATCTTCAATCTGCACCCTGAGCAAACGACGCACCGCGGGATCCATAGTGGTTTCCCACAGCTGATCCGGATTCATCTCGCCCAGCCCTTTGTAGCGCTGTTTGCTGACACCGCGTTCTGCTTCGTCACGCAACCAGGCCATGGCCTGTCGAAAATCGCCGATCGCGTGCTCACGCATTTTTTCGCCACTGCCGCGGCGGATCAACGCGCCAAGTCCGATCAAGCCCTTGAATGTAGCGGCAGCTTCAAACAACAAGCCATAGTCCGGACTATCTATAAATTCTGCATCAATGATGCTGAGGCGAAGGTTGCCGTGGTGCTGACGCTCAATGCGCAAGCGTAGCGCAGCGGACAATGCTTCCGTATTGACGCTGACGCGCACCATCGGGTCATTAATGGCGGCGGCCAATGCTTGTGCGCTGGCCTCAGCGGCCTCTTCACTCGACAAATCCAGCGTCACGCCATTCATGATCGCGGCGAGCGCTGCATCATCGATGACTCTCGACAAGCGCTGAACGATCGCGTTGGCGGTGTTGTACTTCCTGACTAGCTCATTAAGTGCCTCGCCCGCAATCGGGGTAGCACCTTCTGTTGGCAACAACGCCGCGTCGTGCAGCGCGATCTGCATCATGTAGCTGGTTTCTTCCAAATCATCTTTCAGGTAGCGCTCATCCTTGCCGTGCTTGACCTTGTACAGGGGCGGCTGAGCGATATACACATGACCACGCTCGACCAGCTGCGGCATCTGACGATATAGCAGCGTGAGTAGCAAGGTGCGGATATGCGCGCCATCTACATCGGCATCCGTCATGATGATGATGCGGTGATAGCGCAACTTCTCGATATTAAATTCGTCCGCGCCAATCGACGTCCCCAAGGTCGCAATTAACGTGGTGATCTGTTCGGAGGACAGCATTTTCTCGAAGCGCGCTTTTTCGACATTCAGCACCTTGCCCCGCAAGGGCAGAATCGCTTGAAACTTGCGATCACGTCCTTGCTTGGCAGACCCCCCGGCGGAATCACCCTCAACGATATAGAGCTCGCACAAAGCCGGATCTTTTTCCTGACAGTCCGCCAATTTGGCCGACAAGCCCAGACCGTCCATCACGCCTTTACG
>JBEDGK010000143.1:0-2990 GCA_041174665.1 Pseudomonadota bacterium | reverse complement strand
CTCTAGCGGTGATCCGAATATTTTGCGGCAAGCTGCACAAGCGGTGTTGGGCGCTGATGCCTTCACCGGCTCGTCCTGCATGTAGAGATCAGTACTCGCGCAAACGGTTATACAGCGTCTTCAGACTGATGCCCAGTATTTCGGCAGCCTTTCGCTTGTTCCCCTGAAAATGCTTCAGCGTTGCAAGGATGATCTCGCGTTGTGCATCGACCAGTCGCGTACCGACCATGAAATTAAGCACGCCATTAATCAATGCAGCCGGTCTGTGGCTGGCGTCCGTCGGTTCTTGCAGCGTCACTTTGCCAGCAGAGAGTATGTACCCCCGATGAACAAGATTCTTTAGCTCTCTGACATTACCAGGCCAGTGATAACTTCGGATTCTTTCCAGCGCGCGTCGCGATAATTGCTTGCGTGTATCGGCGCGATTATTCAGTTCGTCGAGGAAGTGCTGAGCCAGAAGCTCGGCGTCATTGCCTCTCTCGCGCAAAGGAGGAACGGTGATGGGAAACACAGCCAGCCTGTACATCAGGTCCTGACGCAGAAAACCCTCATTGACAGCGTCTTGAAGTGAGCGATTGGTTGCAGCGATCAGTCGGATATCGACTGCGATTTCCTGGCTTCCGCCAACGCGGTGAAAGCGACCACATTCGAGTACGCGTAACAGCTTTACCTGCATGTCGGCTGGCATCTCGGTGATCTCATCGAGGAACAAAGTGCCCCCGGACGCATGCTCGAAATAGCCCGTATGCTGGCTTCCCGCGCCGGTGAAGCTACCTTTTTCATGGCCAAATAACACTGATTCGATCAAGGTTGCGGGTATCGCGCCACAGTTGACCGCAACAAAATTCGCATTGCAGCGAGGACTGTCCTGATGAATCGCCATGGCGATCAGTTCTTTGCCGGTCCCACTTTCTCCTTCTAGCAGGACGGTCGCTTCGGTGCGCGCAACCTGGCGAATCTGAGCGTAGAGCAGATCCATAGCTTCTGAGTTTCCGTAAAGCGAACGGTAATGTCTCAGGGGGGTATCTGGGTGCATGGCGTGGAAGTTATAGGCAGCGTGTTTACCGCGGTCGAGATCACAAACGAAAGATATCTTGCATCGGTTGTCACAGATGCTGCTAGATCTCAAAATCTCTGCGCTTGTCTGCGCTGCAATCGACAGCAAAAATGGTTCATTGGTCCTCATGCAGACGGTATTTTTTCTTTAGTCTTTGGTGAAGCACAGACACTGGGCTGAAGCATTGAAACTTATGCGTGGTGTACTGGTCAAGCCAGAGGTTGACGCAACCGCTTTCGAAAGGAATAGTAATGAGATCCAATCTGGGTAAATCAAAGACACTGTTAATTCTGGGACTATTGACGATCAGCCTTGCAGGCTGCAACCGAGATGGCGGTAGCGCAGAGCAGAGCAGTGGTGACACATCGGGTGGTGCGAGTCCTTCATCGGCGTCTACCAAACCAACGCCGCTGGAGAGCGGCGCTGCAACGGGTGGCAGCGCGTCATCAGCCGGTGGCACTAGCCGCAATGCAACGGACAACACCTTCGGTGGCGCGAAGAGTGGCGCAACATCTGGTGGTACTTCCGGCAGCAATATGGGCGGTACGTCGGGTGGCTTGTCAGGCGGAAGTCTGGGGGAAAGCTCAGGTACAAGCACGGGGGGCCGATCGGATTCCGGATACTCAGCGGGCGACTCTGTGAGCGGTTCGTCCACAGACGGTACCACAGGCAGTGGCGCTGCCGGCAGTACCGGAGCCATGTCGGGCGCCTCGTCGAGTGGCAAGTCGGGGACAGGTTCTGGCAGCGAATCCAAAGGCACTTCGAGATAAGCAGAGTGTAATGGATGGCGCGCGCAGCCCGGGAGGAAAGCACTCGCTCATGCCGCATGCATTGATCGTCAATCAGGATGGTGTCACGGCGAGTGTACTCAGCGCGCTGGTTCAGTCTGAATCCTACTCGACCCACGTGGTCGGGAGTATTGGTGATGCTAACCTTCAATGTCAGCGCCAACCGCCAGAGATTGTATTCATCAGCTGCATGCTGCCCGATGGACGAGCCACAGAGTGGCTAGATCATGTCAAACGCCCAGTGCCTTTTGATGTCGTGCTGGTTGGCAGTAATCTTGCTGCTATCGATATCGTGGAGGCCTTCAGGAGCGGCATCACTGATCTTTTACTCGAGCCGGTGGACATAACAAGGGTGCGTTATCTTTTACGCCAGCGCAGGCTTCGAAAGAAAGAAAATCTCACTCCTATTGCTGCCACAACCAGCAACCTGCCATCGTTACGCACAGCGGCTATCAGATCGGATCCCATTGCGCAGACGTCGTTGCTAGGTGAATCGCCAGCGATGAAAGTGCTGCGTCATCAGATCGAGCGAGTCGCGCCAACTGAGGCCAGCGTGCTGCTACTCGGCGAGAGTGGTACAGGCAAGGAGCTGGTCGCAAAGACGATTCATGCGAAGAGTGATCGCTGCAGGAGAAATTTTCTGCCCGTGAACTGCGGCGCGATTTCGCCTCAGCTGATCGAAAGTGAAATATTTGGCCACGAAAAAGGTAGTTTCACCGGAGCTGACCGTCAGCACAAAGGTTACTTCGAGCGCGCTTCAGGAGGTACCCTGTTCCTCGATGAAGTGGTCGAGATGCCCATGGACCTGCAAGTGAAGCTCTTGCGCGTACTTGAAGCTGGAACCTTCATGCGCATCGGCAGCAACCAAGAACTGAAAACCGACGTTCGCATTGTTGCTGCCACCAATCGAGACCCCGAGGCTGCAATATCTGAAGGACGTTTGAGGCTTGATTTGTACCACCGGCTGAATGTATTTCCGCTCAAGGTACCACCGCTGCGGGAACGTGGCAGTGATATAGAACTGATGGCCCAGTATTTCCTCGATGAGCTGAATGTCGAGCACGATACTCAAAAAAAAATGTCAGAGAAAATAAAACTCAGTATCAAAAATCATCACTGGCCCGGGAATGTACGCGAGCTGAGAA
>JBEDGK010000142.1:0-4771 GCA_041174665.1 Pseudomonadota bacterium | reverse complement strand
CCGGTTCAGCGCCATCAGCGCCGTTTCGGAGATGGAGAAAAAAGCCGAGGTGCAGGTCAGTACGGCCAGCGACAGCAATTGCACCCACAAGGGCACGGAGTCCATGAATTAGCGTCGAGAGTGTGCGCAGCTAAGCGCGAAAGAGGAGTGCCGAGTATAGCGCAGGACGCTGGTTTTACTCGGTCTGCGGACATCAAGGGTGTTTGCTAAAATTTAAAAGCATTAAAACCATTTTTATAATCTATCAGATTGTTGACGCACGTGCCGTTTCTTTCTCGACTTGCCCTGGTTCCGTTGATAGCGGTCGTCTCAGCACTGATTTTGCTGGCGTCTTGCCAAAAGTCGGATCCTCCCTCATCGGCCGGCGCTAGCGCGCCAGTGGCCTCTGACGCGGTCGAGCTCGGCGAACTGATCTTTCATGATGCGTCACTGTCGGCCTCCGGCAAACAATCCTGTGCGAGCTGCCACTCACCCGAGCATGCCCATGCGCAGCCCAATGCGCTCGCGGTGCAACCGGGCGGCCCGAATCTCGATCAGTCCGGCACACGAGCGGTGCCATCCCTTCGCTATCTGGCGCAAACGCCGGCGTTCGCTTTTAATGAAGAGGGCACGCCTGTCGGAGGCTTCAATCAAGACGGCAGTGCCGAGACACTGGCGGCGCAGGCAGAGCGTCCGCTGCTTGCGCCCAATGAGATGGCCAATCTCACGCGCGCGGCCGTTGTTGAAAAACTGCGTCGCACAGCCTATGCGCCGGCCTTTCGCAAAATTTACGGTGAAAACAGCCTCAGCGATGTCGAGATAGCCTTTGCCGGATTGAGCGATGCGCTGCAGCGCTTCCAGCTCGAGGCGCCTGAGTTTCATCCTTTCGATTCCAAATACGATGCCTACCTCGCCGGCAAGGCAACACTCTCAGATGCCGAGATGCGGGGGCTGAATATCTTCAATGATGAAAAGCGCGGTAATTGCGCGGCCTGTCATCCCAGTGCGAAGCGCGAAGACGGCAGCCCGCCGCTGTTCACCGACTTCACCTATGACGCGCTCGGTGTCGCGCGCAACAAGGCCATACCGGCGAATGCCGATCCGGCGCATCTCGATATGGGCCTGTGCAAGTCGGGCCGCAGCGGCCGCGCGGCCCAGCCCTCCGAGTGCGGCAAGTTCAAGGTGCCCACCTTGCGCAACGTGGCTACGCGCCAGGTGTTCTTCCACAACGGACAAGTGACCAGTCTGCGCGATGCGGTCGCTTTCTATGTCAGCCGCGATACGCATCCCGAGAAGTGGTACCCGACGGTGAATGGCAAGGTGAAAAAATTCGATGACCTGCCAGCTGCCCATCATCGCAATGTGAACGTGGAAGAGGTGCCCTATGATCGCAAGCGCGGAGAGAAGCCCGCGCTGTCAGACAAGGAAGTCGATGATGTAGTGGCCTTCCTTCGCACGCTCAATGATGGCTACCGCGCACCGCAGAACCCGCCCGGCAAGTAGCGCCTCGCCGAGTGACATCCTGCTGTCAGCATCGCTCGGTACACTGCACGGATCGACTCTCTGGATTCAAGTGAACGGCCATGCCCAACTGGAGCTACCTGATCGCCCGCCTTGTCAGTGCCATGGGTTCATGGCTGGACGCGAGCAACCTTCGCAATCGCGTCTATCAGCTGCAGCAAGAGAACGAGCTGCTGCGGGTGGCGCTCGATGACATTCGGCGCATGGATCCGGAAGGCCGTCTCGGCTGGTACGCACGGCAGGCGCTGGAACGGGTCGATCTGCGCGAATGACGCTGCACCGCAAGTCGGAGCCACGCCGGCTTCAGCGCTGGCGTGAGGTGCTGCGAGGCGAGGCGGTCGCTTTGCCTTTGCTTTTGCTTTTGGTAACCCGACCGGCTCTGTCGGACCAGCGCTGAGACTGTTCCAGCAGGTGCGCATTGAACACGCGGGCAATCGGTGAGAGCTGCTTGCCTTTCGGGTACACCACGTGCCATTGCGAGGCAATCGGAAAGCCCTCTGCGTCGAGCACCGCGACATCATCATCTTCGAGTCGCTCATACAGCGCATGGCGAGAGACCACCGAAATACCGAGACCGCCAGCGACGGCTTGCTTGATGGCCTCGTTGCTGCCGAGCTCAAGCCTGAGCAGTGGCGAGAAGCGTAGTTTCCTGAACTGTGCATCGACCGCCATGCGTGTTCCCGAACCTCGCTCGCGCAGTATGAAGCGCTCGGTTGAGAGCTGCTGTACCGTGATTTTTTTTCGGTGCGCCAGCGGATGCGACAGCGATGCGATCATCAGCAGCGGGTTGGGCATGAACACCTGATCTTCCAGATCGATGTCAGTGGGCGGCATGGACATAATGTACAGATCATCGAGATTCTCTCTCAGCCGCTGCACCACGCCATCCCGGTTCAGCACCTCCAGTGAGATATCAATCTCCGGATGCGCGGCGCAAAAACTTCCCAACAGTCGCGGCACGAAGTACTTGGCGGTGCTGACCACGGCCACCCGCAACCGCCCACGTGTCAGTCCTTTCATCGCATCGATTTTCTGCCCGAAGAGTTCCCACTCGCCCGCGATCGCGCGCGCGGTGCGGGCCAGCTCTCGGCCTGCCTCCGTCAGGTGAACACGGCGCGAGATCACCTCATATAGCGGCAGGCCCACGGAGTCGGCAATCTCGCGCAGCTGCATCGAGGCAGTCGGCTGCGTGACATGCAGCAGCCGCGCCGCCGCGCTGACGCTTCCGGTGTCGGCCAGCGCGAGAAATAGCCTCAGCTGGCGGAAGGTGACATTCATGGTCATAGATGTAAATCTATGGGTGATGTTATTAAAATCGATTATACCTGATGGGGTTAGAAGAGTAAGCTTCGCGCCAAAGGAGTACATATCAATGCAAAACTTTCTCGATCCCGCAATTCTTTTCTTTGTTTTTGGTGTTGTGGCCGGCCTGCTGAAATCCGACCTCGAAGTGCCCCAACCGATCGCCAAATTTCTCTCCCTCTATCTGCTGATGGCCATTGGCCTCAAAGGCGGCTTTGCGCTGGCTGCCTCGGGGCTGGAGCCGTCGATCGCGTTGAGCCTCGGTGCGGCACTGACGATGGCATTTTTGGTGCCGGTGCTCGGCTACAGTTTTCTGAAGACACGTGTCTCGCGCTTCGACGCCGCTGCGGTGGCGGCATCGTATGGATCGGTCAGCGCGGTGACCTTCGTGGCAGCGATGCAGTACCTTGACGGTAAGGGCCTCGCGCCCGGCGGTCACATGGCCGTGGCGATGGTGCTGATGGAATCACCGGCAGTGATTGTCGCGGTCACTCTGGCCAACATGCTCAGACAGCGGCAAGGCGCGAGCGTCGCGGTCGGCGGATCGGGCGTCGCCGTCATGGGTGGTGGACACGGCACCTCAGTGGGCAAGATCTTGCACGAATCGCTCACCAACGGTGTGCATATGCTGCTGATTGCATCGCTGCTGATCGGTTACCTGAGCGGGGAGGCGGGCAAGGCGATGATGCATCCTTTCTCCTTCGATCTGTTCAAAGGCATGCTCGCCTTTTTCCTGCTCGACATGGGTCTGACGGTGGCCAAGAGTCTGGGCTCGGTACGCGACAAGTCGCCGGTACTGATCGCCTATGCGGCGCTGGCACCTTTGGTACATGCCAGTATTGCGCTGCTGCTCTCTGCTGCGCTTGGTTTGCCGGTGCCGGATGCGACGCTGCTGATGGTGCTATCGGCCAGTGCGTCGTACATCGTGGTGCCTGCCGTGCTGCGGTACGCGATACCGGAGGCGAATCCGTCGATGTATTTGGGCCTTGCGTTGGGCATCACCTTCCCGCTGAACATATTGATCGGCATACCGCTCTACACCTACGCCGCACTGACCGCGCTGACGTGACAAGGATCAGGGGATGCGATTGAGTACGCGGCAGCGCTGAATGTCGCAGGCCGTGGGTAGTGACGATCGATACTCGGGGAAGGCTTTCAGCAGCCCCGGGTTGCGCGTGAAGCACTGTCCACCCTTGCCGTCGTGGTAGTACGACAGCACATCCACGCAGCGACGAGAATGTGCCATCAAGCCGTAGAAATGACCCATCTCGTGCGACAGCACCATTTGCAAGGTGTCGAGCGCATTGTGAGCAGGATTGCGCTGATTCAGCAGATGAAAGGCTTGCGCCCCAAGCGATAACTGGTGGTTGCCCAGATTCGCCAGCCCGAAATGCCCGCCACTTCCTGCGGCATCCCACTGCACGATGATATTGCCGCGGCTTGATTGCAAGCTCGGCGCCGCCACCACGACTTGCGCGGGTATGCCGCAACGAGACCACTCGGCCGCTGATTTTTGCAGCAGGCTCAGTACTTGCTGCTCCTTGAACCAGCTGGGCGCACCTGCATGACGATAACTGAAGGTGAATGCACCGGCGGCAGCCATGCGATCCTGACCATCGCCCCAGGTGGCAAGCTCGCCATCAGCGCACTGCGCGATTTCCAAATTACGCAGTAAGGCATCGGCGCTGGCCGGCGCGACAAGCATCGCCAGCAGCAGGCAAACGAGGTGACGGGAGAACAGAGAACGCAGCGGTGAGAGGATCAGAGGCAGGGTGCGATGCCTCAATTCGGCGTACAGCGGCAAGGTGGCGAAATGTTTACGCAGGCTCTGCTGCCGCATCTGCGTCAGCACCGGATTCACCGGCTGCGTCACGGGTTACGGTGGGCTGTTCGATGGCAGCACCGGTCTCGGGGGTGACGACAGTCTCTGCGGTCTGGGTGGTGGTCGGTTGCGGCGGACCATCGAGGT
>JBEDGK010000141.1:0-10056 GCA_041174665.1 Pseudomonadota bacterium | reverse complement strand
AAAAGCAACGCCAACCAGCGAAACAAACGAAACGGATCAAGGTTTCGGCACAAAAGCTTTGCGCCGGGACGGTGCTCAGTGGATCTGCACCAGGGGGCGGGAGGGCTTAAGAATATTGCTCAGGGTCTGCGTGCAACGGTGCGCTCGCTTGTGAGCGCGGGGCGAATTGTACAGGAAATCGGGGCGGCAGTGGTGAGGGATGTTTCACCCGGCTCGTCAAGACAAAGATGCGCGAACCCGGTCTGCGTCGGATTGACATTGTCTCAAGCGAGGCGGGCGTCGGAAGTGTGATTCCGGCGAAGGCCGGAACTCATCGTCCCAGTGGCAGTAATTACCGCGGGCGAGCCGCGCTCACCCATCTGACCCCATACCCGCCACCACCTGAGAGAAGCCGCCATCGACATAGGTGATCTCGCCCGTGATGCCACCGGCCAGATCCGACAGCAGAAAGGCAGCGGCATTGCCTACATCGTCGATCGTCACATTGCGGCGTAGTGGCGCATTCTCTTTGACGAAGTTGAGGATCTTGCCAAAGTCCTTGATGCCTGACGCCGCCAGCGTCTTGATCGGGCCGGCCGAGATACCGTTGACGCGCACGCCGCGCTTGCCCAATGATTCGGCCAGATAACGAACGCTAGCCTCGAGCGACGCCTTTGCCAGACCCATGGTGTTGTAGTTCGGCAGTGCGCGCAGCGCGCCGAGATACGAGAGCGTCAGTAGCGCGGAATGATTCGATAGCATCGGTAGCGCCGCCTTGGCCATCGCCGGAAAGCTGTACGCCGAGATATCGTGAGCGATACGGAAGTTCTCGCGCGACAGACCATCGAGGAAATCGCCGGCAATCGCCTCGCGTGGTGCAAAGCCGATCGCGTGCACCAGACCATCCAGCTGGTTCCATGACTTGCGCAGTTCAGTGAAGGTGGCATCGATCTGCTCATCGCTGCCGACATCGCAATCGAATATCAGCGAGCTGCCGAATTCTCTCGCGAATTCGGTGATGCGGTCCTTGAAACGTTCGCCCACATAGGTGAACGCCAGCTCGGCACCTTCACGGTGGCAGGCTTGCGCGATGCCGTAAGCGATGGAGCGGTTGGACAACACGCCCGTGATCAGTATTTTTTTGCCTTGCAAGAATGCCATCGGAGACTCCCAAAAACCAGTGCGCCGGCAGGCTGCCGGCCAAAACGCGCCATTGTAGGGGTTCCGGCGGGCACCGGGCAAATGGGCGTAACCCGAGTGTCGGCAAAGTATGCCCGCCCGCCATTCTGCGAAAACCGCTATCCTTGACGGGTTTTTGCTCGCGCTCTCAGGCTCATGATCAAGATCTTTGCCAGTGTCATCCTTGCCGCCGCCTCCGCATACGTGCCCGTCGCGTGGGCCGCGCACGCGTTTTCGCTGTACGACACGCCCAAGTATCCGCCCGGTTTTGCGCATTTCGAGTACCTCAATCCCGACGCGCCCAAAGGCGGCGATCTGTATCTCGCCAACCCCGGTCAGGCGAACAGTTTCGACAAGTTCAATCCGTTCTCGATGAAAGGCGTGGCCGCCGCAGGCGTATCCAACCTGATGTTCGAATCGCTGACAATCAGCTCGGCGGATGAAGTGGCAACGATGTACGGTTTGCTCGCGGAGGATATGACCCTTGCACCCGACCGAATGGCGATGACGTTCCGGATCAACGGCAAAGCTCGGTTCAACAATGGTGATCCAGTGCTCGCGGCGGATGTGAAGCATTCCTTTGACACACTGATGGCCAAGGGTGCGCCGCAGTTCAAGATGATCTTTGCCGATGTGAAGCAGTGCGTCGCGCTCGACGAGCTGACCGTGCGTTTCGATTTCAAGACCAATAACCGCGAGCTGCCGCTGATTGTTGGCGGCATGCCGGTCTTCTCGCGCAAATGGGCGCAAGGCACGCCGTTCGACAAGATACAGCTGGTCGCTCCGATCAGCAGCGGCCCTTATCTGATCGAAAAATACGATGTCGGCCGCTCGATCGCCTACAAGCGCAACCCTGCCTACTGGGGCGGCGATATTCCGGCAAGACGCGGCGCCTTCAATTTCGAGCGCATTGTGTACCGCTTCTACAAAGATGATGTCGCGCGCCTGGAAGCTTTCATGGCAGGCGAATTCGATGTCGTTGTCGAATATCGTGCCAAGAACTGGGCACGCATGTACAAGGGACCGAAATTCGAGAACGGCGAGATCATCAAGACCACGCTCAAGCACTCGAATGGCGCAGGCATGCAGGCTTTCGTGATGAATCTGCGTCGCCCGCAGTTTCAAGATGAGCGTGTGCGCCGTGCGCTTGGCCTGGCGCTGGATTTCGAGTGGATGAACCGGCAACTGTTCTACAGCCAGTACACCCGCATCGATTCCTTTTTCAGTAATTCAGAGCTCGCGTCGCGAGGCACGCCCTCAGAAGCAGAGATGAAACTGCTCGAGCCTCTGCGAGATCAGCTTGATCCTGCCGTGTTCGGCCCGGCACCACTGCCACCAAGGACAGACGCGCCGGCCTCGCTGCGCGCCAACCTTCTGCAGGCCCGCGAGTTGTTGAAACAAGCAGGCTGGGTCTACCGCGAAGGCGCGCTGCGAAATGCAAAGGGTGAGATATTCAGCTTCGAAATCATCGACGATCAGTCGGCGCTCTCACGCATCATTGCAGTCTATGTGCGCAATCTCGAAAAATTGGGCATACGGGTCAGCCAGCGCACGGCTGATTTTGCGCTGGTACAGAAACGCATGGAAGAGTTCGACTTCGACATGACCAGTCAGCGTTTTCCAGATGTGACCAGTCCGGGTAATGAGATGTTCGACATGCTGGGTTCCAAGGCAGCGGATGAAAAAGGCTCGAGCAATTACTGGGGCTTGAAGGATCCAGCGGTCGACAAGCTGGTCACGGCGCTGGTGCGAGCCGAGTCGCGCGCGGAACTGGTCGCGGCATCGCGCGCGCTGGATCGCGTGCTGCTGCACAAGTACATTGTGGTGCCGCACTGGTACTCGGCGACACACCGAGTCGCGTATCGCAATCGCTTTGGCATACCGAAGGTCGCACCGAAGTATTATCAGGCGGATCCGTATGTGATTTCCAGTTGGTGGCAGGTCAAACCGCGTAAAGCTGATTAAGTCGAAAGACGCTGGGCCCCGGCCCGCGCCGGGACGACGATGTCAAGGCCGGCAGTGCCTGAACCGTCATCCCGGCGCAGGCCGGCATCCAGTGACGTTGAACCTCAATGTAAAGAACTACAGACCCATGAACCTTTGGTCCTACATACTGAAACGCATGCTGCTGATGATCCCGACGCTGTTGGGCGTGATTGCGATCACCTTTGCGGTGATCCAATTCGTTCCCGGCGGGCCCGTTGAGCAGGTGCTGATCGAACTGAAGAAAGGCCAGACGGGCGCCGGCGAGTCCTCGGGGGGCGGCGCCTCGGAATATCGCGGCAGACAAGGTGTCGATGCCGAGCGTGTGCAAGAGATCAAGGCGCTGTATGGCTTTGACAAGCCGCCCGTCGAGCGTTTCTGGAGCATGCTGAAGGGCTTCGCAAAGTTTGATCTGGGGCAGAGCTTTTATCATCACAAAGATGTGTGGGAGCTGGTGAAATCCAAGCTGCCAGTCTCCATCACGATTGGGCTGTGGACTTTTTTCCTCACGTATTTCATCTCGGTGCCACTGGGCGTGGCCAAGGCGGTGCGCGAGGGTAGCCGCTTTGACAGCATTACCAGCACTATCGTGCTGGTCGGTTATTCGATTCCCGGTTTTGTGCTCGGGGTGTTCCTGCTGGTCGTCTTCGCAGGCAGCAGCTTTGTGCAATGGTTCCCGCTGCGCGGACTGACCTCGGATGACTGGGAAACACTATCCTGGTTCGGCAAGGTCAAGGATTATTTGTGGCACATCGCCTTGCCCGTCACGGCATCCGTTGCGGGCTCGTTCGCGGTGATGACCATGCTGACAAAGAACACCTTCCTCGAAGAGATACGCAAACAATATGTGCTGACGGCTCGCGCAAAGGGTTTGTCAGAGCGCACGGTGCTCTACAAGCATGTCTTCCGCAATGCGCTGATACCGCTGGTAACGGGTTTTCCGGCAGCGTTCATCGGTGCCTTTTTTGCCGGCAGCTTGCTGATCGAGACGCTGTTCTCGCTCGATGGTCTCGGATTGTTGTCGTATGAATCCGTGGTGCGGCGCGATTATCCTGTTGTGCTGGGCACGCTGTATCTGTTTACGCTGATTGGTCTGGTGGTTAAGCTGCTCGGTGACCTGTGCTATGTGTGGGCCGATCCGCGCGTTCAATTCGAGAGCCTTGCGCGATGAATTCCGAATCCCTGTCCACGCTCGCGCCCTCGGTGTCGCCGTCACGCCGTGTCTGGTTACGCTTCCGGCAAAGCCGTCGCGGCTACTGGAGCCTCGTCATTTTTGTCGTGTTGTTCGCGCTCAGCTTGTGCGCTGAACTGATCTCGAATGATCGCCCCCTGGTTGCGAGCTACAACGGCCAGCTGATGTTCCCGATCATGAATGATTATTCCGAGACTGCCTTTGGCGGAGATTTCGATTCGCCAGCGGATTATCTCGATCCTTTCATCCAGCAGCAATTCAGCAAGCCGGGCAACTGGGCGATTTATCCGGTGAATCACTATCGCTATGACACGCTCAATTATTTCGCCAAATCGCCCAATCCCGCACCGCCCACCGGTGACAACTGGCTGGGCACCGATGATCGCGGCCGTGATGTGTTTGCACGCCTGCTGTACGGATTCCGCGTCTCGATTTTGTTCGGGCTGGCGCTGACGATCACCGGCATTGTGCTGGGTGTGATCACGGGTGCAGTGCAGGGTTATTTCGCCGGCAGGACAGACCTGCTGTTCCAGCGCTTCATGGAGATCTGGGGCTCGATGCCCGAGCTGTACTTGCTGATCATCTTTGCGTCGATCTTCGAGCCCAGCATTTTGCTACTGCTGTTGCTGCTCTCGCTGTTTGGCTGGATGGGTTTGTCCGATTATGTGCGCGCCGATTTTTTGCGTAACCGCAATCTCGATTATGTGCAGGCGGCGCGAGCGCTGGGCTTGTCGAATTGGCAGATCATCCGGCGGCATGTGCTGCCCAACAGCCTGACGCCAGTCGTCACTTTTCTGCCTTTTCGCATGAGTGCTGCGATTCTCGCGCTGACCAGTCTGGATTTTCTGGGGCTGGGCGTGCCGCCGTCCACACCCAGCCTCGGTGAGTTGCTCGCACAGGGCAAGAACAATCTCGATGCGTGGTGGATTGCGCTGTCCACCTTTGGCGTACTCACCATCACGCTGCTACTGCTGACAAATATCGGCGATGCGCTGCGCAATTCGCTGGATGTGCGGAGGAAGGCATGAGTCTGCTGAGCGTCCAAAACCTGTCGGTGCGTTTCGGCGATTCTACTGTCGTCGACAAGGTGAACTTCGACATCCGCGCGGGAGAAAAATTTGCGCTGGTCGGTGAATCCGGCTCGGGCAAGACCGTCAGCGCCTTGTCGTTGATGCGTTTGCTGCCCGAGGCAGAGATCAGTGGTGAGCTGACATTTGAAGGTGAATCGATACTGAATAAATCCGAGCCCGAGATGCGCAGTCTGCGCGGCAAGGATATTGCGATGATTTTTCAGGAGCCGATGACAGCGCTGAATCCGCTGTTCACCATCGGTAACCAGATCGCGGAAGTGCTGATGCTGCATGAGGGGCTTTCCGCGCGCGAGGCCGCCAAGCGCGCGGTGGAGCTGCTGGACAAGACCGGCATCCCCGAACCTGCACGTCGCGCCATGTCGTATCCGCATCAACTGTCAGGTGGTCAGCGGCAGCGCGCAATGATTGCGATGGCACTGGCCTGCCGCCCCAAGCTCTTGATAGCCGATGAGCCCACCACGGCGCTGGATGTAACAATACAAGTGCAGATACTCGAGCTGCTCAACCAGTTGCAGCGCGATGAGCAAATGGCCGTATTGATGATCACCCATGACCTCAACCTGGTGAGGAGTTTTGCTGATCGCGTCGGCGTGATGCAGAAGGGGCGGCTGATCGAGACAGCGGATACGGCCACGTTGTTCTCGGCGCCGCGTGAGTCCTACACGCAGCGACTGCTGGCCAGCCATGCGCGGCGCATGGCGTCTGATCCGGAGCCCGGCGCGCGCTTGCTGCTGGAAGCGAAAGCACTGCGTTGCCGGTTCTTCATACCGCAAGGCTGGTTCCGCCGGCGCGAGTTTGTCGCGGTCGAACGCACCGATCTGTCTCTGTCGCGCGGCGAGACACTGGGCATCGTGGGTGAATCCGGCTCAGGCAAGTCCACATTGGGCATGGCCTTGTTGCGTCTGTCTGTCGCGCAGACCGAAGGCCAGATCGACTTCGATGGAAAGCGCATCAGCGAGATGTCCAGCGCCAGCCTGCGGCCTTTGCGCGCACAGATGCAAGTCGTGTTTCAGGACCCGTTCGCGTCGCTGTCGCCGCGCCGGACGATTGAGCAGATCGTCGGCGAAGGGCTGGCGCTGCACCAGCCGCAGCTGTCGCCCGAGGCGCTGCGTCAGGCGGTCGCTGACGGGCTGAGTGAAGTAGGGCTGTCGCCGGAGATGATGTCGCGCTATCCGCATGAATTCTCCGGTGGACAGCGCCAGCGCATCGCAATTGCACGCGCACTGGTCTTGAAGCCTGCAATGATCCTGCTTGATGAGCCGACTTCATCACTTGATGTGTCAGTCCAGTATCAGGTACTGGAGCTGCTGGCCGAGCTGCAGCGCAAACATGGGCTTGCGTATCTGTTTATCAGCCATGATCTGGCAGTCATCCGCGCGATGGCGCATCGTGTGATTGTGATGAAAGACGGGCGGGTGGTGGAAAGCGGCACGACATCCGAGGTGCTGTCCGCACCGCGCGAGGACTACACCCGGCGCTTGCTGGCGGCGGCAGAGTTCAGGGAACTGACGGCAACGGCCTGACGCCCGCAGATCTGCTCAGATCAGCGCTGGGTGCGCTTGTGCTCTGATTCGCCATGAGCGGGGCGTCGCTTGTCAGCGGGCTTTTCTGTTTTTTCCGCTTTGGCTTTGCCTTTGCCCTTCTTCGGCTGACGAATTTCGAGCTTCAGAGATTGCCCGGGATTGAGCTTGTCATTCTTCAACTCGTTCCAGTGCCTGATCTCGGCGACTTTGACTTTGTAGCGCTTGGCGATGGTATCGACAGTATCGCGCTTGCCGACCTTGATCGTGATTTTCTTGCGTGGCGGTTCATCCGGCTCGACTGCCAGCATCGCGTTATCTGCGATTTCCTGACCGATATCCTTGTCCGGCGCAGTAGGCGGCTTGGGTACCAGCACGGTCGAGCCGGCCTTCGGATGCATGTTCGGCGGGATAGCGTTCGCCTCGCGGATCACTTCAGGCGTGGTTTTGAATCTGGCTGCAATGCTCTCAATGCGCTCGCGTGCGACGGTCACTTTGTGCGCGGTCCAGCTGGACAAGGTCTTGGTCCAATTGGACAGGTTTTCCTTGAACTTCTCGGCATTTGATTGTGGCAGCAGGATCTGCGTGCTGGGACTGCCTGTGATCACCGGACGATTGAACTGCGGGTTGAGCGCCTTGAATTCTTCCATCGGCAGCTCGGCCAGTTGCGCGGCCAGCTTCACATCAATATCGCGCGTCTTCTTGATCGATACGAAATACGGTTGATTTTCGACCGCGGGCAGCTTGATGCCGAATTGTGCAGGCGAGGCGATGATATTCTTGACCGCTTGCAGCTTCGGATAGTAATTGCGCGTCTCCGCGGGCATGTAGGCCGACAGGCTGTTGAAGTCGGTCGGACGGCCAGCGGCCTCGGCCTTGGCTATTGCGCGCGACACGGAGCCTTCACCCCAATTGTAGGCGGCCAGTGCCAGCTGCCAGTCGCCGAACATGCCATACAGCCTCTGCAGATAGGTGAGCGCTGCATTGGTGGATGCCAATACATCGCGACGCTCGTCACGGAAGGCATTTTGCTTCAGGTTGTAGTCGCGCCCGGTACTGGGAATGAACTGCCACATCCCTGCTGCCTTGGCGCTGGAAAAGGCTTGCGGATTGAATGCCGATTCAATGAAGGGCAGCAGTGCGATCTCGGTCGGCATCTGCCGCTTCTCGAGCTCCTGGACCACATGAAACAAATAGCGCGACCCACGCTGGGATATGCGCTGTATGTAATCAGGACGTGCGCTGTACCAGGTGGTGTGCGTGGCAACCAGCGGATTGTTCAGGTCGGGGATGGCAAAGCCTTTGCGTATGCGGTCCCACAGATCGAACTTTTCGATCTGAATATCATTCAGCTCAAGCGCATAGTCTGGAGGCAGGCTGAGCCCATCCAGTCCGACAGGCTGATTGTTCGGGGTCCCGCTCTCGTCAGTCGAGGGAGGAATCGTCAGATCAACTGGGTAGGCGGCGGACGTGATCAGTGTCAGGCTGGAGAGGATCGCAAGACATGTCAGCTGTGTGGATCGGGTTCGGTACATCGGCCTCGGAGAGTCACCAGCGAGAGGCGAGGCCTGTCACGGTGCTAATTGAATTCGCGCAAGTGTAGTGAAGCATACGAAAGGCCGTCAAGGAAAATGTCGGTGAATTATCGGATTTTGAGTGACACTTTGCTAACGATAGCTGCAAAGTCAGCTTTGACATCCGATCAGCGAAAAGAATTTTTCCATTCCCTGAGTGCGGCGAATGCCGCCACCGGATCATTGCTGCTCAGATGCGCTTGCGCGCGCAGGGTGTTCACGATACCAGCCTCGCGGTAGCGCAAAAAAGGGTTCGTCTGCTTTTCTTCGCCCAGCGTGGAGGGCACCGTGCGCTCGCCGCGCTCGCGCGCCGCTTGTGACTGTTGCAGGCGTTCGGCAACTGCCGGATTGTCTGGCTCGGCGGCGACTGCAAACCGCAAATTCGACACCGTGTATTCATGCGCGCAATAGACTTGCATTGTGTCGGGCAGTGCAGCCAGCTTGGCCAGCGATTGTGTCATTTGTTCGGCAGTGCCTTCAAACAAACGTCCGCAGCCTCCTGCAAACAAGGTGTCGCCGCAGAACAGCCAGCCATCCTGGTGATCAACATAAGCGATGTGTCCCGCTGTGTGTCCCGGCACATCAAGCACACTGAGCGCGATCGCCGGCTCGGCCAGCTCCACCGTGTCGCCCTCGGAAACCCGATGCGTGACGCCGGCAATCTTTTCTTTTGCCGGGCCGTACACAGGAATATCGCGCTGTCGCAGCAGCTCGGCGACGCCGCCCGCATGGTCGCCGTGATGATGAGTGAGTACAATAGCGGCCAGCGTCAACTGTCCCGAAGACAGCGCCGCTTCGACCGGCGCGGCATCGCCGGGATCGACCACCACAGCGTGACGGCCATCATGGATCAGCCACAGGTAATTGTCGGCAAAGGCCGGGATAGCAGTGACTTGCAGCGATGCTTTGACTGACATGAGCATGAACCCAAACGCGTTGGAAAATCCGATTATATCGCTGGCCTCCTGGTTCGATACGCCGCCCGGGCGCTATGCGCATGCGTGGGAGCAGATGCGACTGAATGAGTTGACGGCGGATATTTTTGGCTATAACGCCCTGCAGATCGGCATGCCTCACCTCGACACATTAGCCGCCAATCGCATGCCAAATCGCTGGATCACCGGCAGTGGGTTGTCCTCGGTCGAATCCGAGCGACAGGTCGTGCTGGTGCATGATTTCGCTGAGCTGCCGTTTGCCAGCCAGAGCCTTGATCTGGTGGTGCTGCCGCATGTGCTCGAATTTGCCGCCGAGCCGCATCAGGTACTGCGCGAAATCGAGCGTGTGCTGATCCCGGAGGGGCAGGTGATCGTCTGCGGTTTCAATCCGGTCAGTCTGTGGGGCATGCGGCAGGTGGGTGGACGCATGACGGGCGCGCACTTTCTGCCACTGCATGGCGAATTCATCAGCGTGCCGCGATTGAAAGACTGGCTGAAACTGCTGAACATGGAAATCAATCGCGGGCATTTCGGATGCTACGCACCGCCCTGCATGACAGACAAATGGCTGGAGCGTTTCGCTTTCATGGAAAAAGCCGGTAA
>JBEDGK010000140.1:0-12249 GCA_041174665.1 Pseudomonadota bacterium | reverse complement strand
GTGCTAAATGATCTATCGCCGGAAGAGCGAGAGGAGACGGTAACCCGCCATGTGCGAGCATGGCGGGTTTGCTTTTTTTGGGCAATCAACACGGCCATTGATCGAAAAATAATATCTCCGCAGAAATCACGCGAGACGCACATATCAGGCATCACCAATCAAAAGCAAACAATCGATAGCCTGACGGATAGAGTCCGAGATGTCTCCTCCAGCCTTCCTGTCAGGATGGATTCACCCTACAGGACTTGCGTCCGTCGGGTTTTTTGTCTTTGTGCATCGCTTGCCATGAGCAGGGTCAAGTGAAGATAGTCGATAACAATCAATAACTTGGAGCACGTTTCGGCAGCTTGTCCACAGAGCTGTCCACGGAATCTGTGAACAAGCGGTTTGTTTGCTTCTGCATTGCTCCGCTCGCGCGCATGGTGTAGTTTAATTGTCATGCACTGAAATGACTGTCGCCCTGCATGGCGGTTCACTTGATCGGAGGAGACCATGTACCGGAAGATCCTGGTTGCGTACAACGGCACGGCCGAAAGCAGAGTGGCACTCGAGGAGTGTCTGCGGCTTACGCCGTCACCTGATGCGGAAGTTCACCTGCTCGTGGTAGTCAGCCCACCCCCTTATTTGCTGGTCGGCGAGTTCGCTGCGGCCGCTGTGCTCAGTGTGGAAGAGGGGCTGGTGGCAGAAAAAGAAAAAATGCAGAAAGAGCTGGAGATCGGCGCGCAGCGCCTGATCGAAGGCGGACTGCAGGTCACTTCCCATCTCGAAGTCGGCGAGCCCGTCAGCGTGATCGAAGAGCTCGCACGCGAGCTTCACGTCGAGCTGGTGATCGTCGGGCACTCGCGACAAAAACCATTGGCCTTGCGCTGGTGGCGCGGCAGTACAGACACGCTGCTGGTTGAGAAGCTCCGCTGCAGTCTGCTTGTCGCCTCCGGGCCGCAGCCATCGGCATAACATCGGTCAGCGCCGGCTAGCGGTGTCGAGGCAGCATGGTCTCGCGCTACGCAACGATGCCAGCCGATCGAGAGGCATGACGACGTCGATACTTTCTCAGCGCGCTGATTGCCCTGGCAATCCAGCCCATGGGCGCGGACACGAGCTGATCTTCCAGCCAGTAACGCAGATGAAATACGCAGGCCCTGCCAGCGTGTCGGGCAAGGCCCGCCAGATCCGTCAGCACCGCTCGTCTGCTCCGGTAAACCGTTACATGATGCAGAGGCTGTCGCTCGGCCAGAGTTGCCCGCTTGACGGACCAGTTTCCGCCCAGTAAATGAAATCGCTGGGCGCCTGCCTCGATCGCTCGCAGGATCATCAGATGGCGGGACAGGTTGCCGAGTCTCAGATGATCAAACGCAGGGTCATGCGCGTTCACCAGAGAAAAAACATCGCCCCCGAAGCGACAAGTTAGCGTTCCCGCGTACAGTTGCGTGCCATTGACAATCACGCCGGCCTCACCATGTGAGCGTAGTAGCTTGATCAGTTCAAGCGTAGCGCTCTCGTCCAGTGCAGAATCACGTCCCTGAGCCGCCATGCGCGCATGATTCATGGCAACGATACGGTGGACCAGATTTTCGTCGAGCGCCGCGCCGGAGACAATCTGATGAGAAAAATTCGTTAGTTCTCTACGCGCCCGCGACAAAGTTTTTTTCATCGATCTTCGCGTCGTCTTACCCAGCCTACCGAGATAGGTGTCGGTAGAATCGGGTAGATAGATCACGATATCCTCGGTACATGGCCAGCTGAAGCAGGGCCTTGCATGCTGGGGAAAGATGCTTTGCATTGGCATTGCCGTGAGTGGAGCGATCGCGTGAAAATCAACTTGCATCACATCAGGCATAGCCTCAAACACGTGGGCGCAGAAGATATCAACAGATGCCCGTTCAAGATGCAGGCCTTCGTTCAGCACGCAGACTGAGTGACCTGCCCGGCGGAACATCAGCACCATGGCGGGGAATGCAGCAGGATCAGTGGCTGCGTGGCGGACATAGGTGTAGATGCCTTGTGCGGTATGGTGTTCGAGCGCGTGTAACGCTGGCAGAACCCCGTACAGGCTCCCATAGCAGTTTCCCAGCCATTCGGGCACGAAGGAGGGTATCTGATCCTGGTAAAGCACTTCCTGATGACCAGGAGTTGGTACACCGCCGTGGTCACCAGCAATGCCTGCCATCGGTTGATTGTCGAGCGTGTTGAACATCATGTGCCTGTTGGATTGCCGGGAGGCCCAAAGTTCTTCGGGAGCGGGCCAGCCTGTGCGGCAGTCAAAGTCAGGAAAATCGCGGTCTCGGCAAGGGAACTCAGCGATTTTCCTGTGCTGAAAATTCCTGTCCGAGCCGCACACGAGCGAGGCTGTGCAACCAGGGAGGTGCTGTTGTTTTGGCAAAACTCCGACGGCATTAGACTTGGGTATTCAAACTCGCTAGACTGCTGGGTTTTTTCCTGACAAATCATGACCGACACGAACGATTTTCCGCTGAATGAAGAAGCGTCCAGCGAGGATGCGACCCCCTCGGGTTCGGTATCGCGTGAGCAGATCGCACGTGAGGTCGGGCGCCGTCGTACCTTCGGCATCATTTCTCACCCAGACGCTGGCAAGACCACGCTCACGGAAAAGCTGCTGTTGTTCTCTGGCGCGATTCAGCTGGCGGGCACGGTCAAGGCACGCAAGAGCGGCCGTCATGCGACCTCGGACTGGATGGAGATTGAAAAGCAGCGCGGTATCTCGGTCGCCAGCTCGGTGATGCAGTTCGAGTATCGCGATCATGTGGTGAACTTGCTGGACACACCGGGACACCAGGATTTTTCCGAGGATACCTACCGGGTGCTGACGGCAGTTGATTCGGCGCTGATGGTTATTGATGCTGCCAAAGGTGTCGAGGCGCAGACGATCAAGCTGTTGAATGTGTGCCGGATGCGCAATACGCCCATCATCACCTTCATGAACAAGATGGACCGCGAGACGCGCGATCCACTAGAGCTGCTCGATGAGGTCGAATCCGTGCTCAACATCCAGTGCGCTCCGGTGACTTGGCCGATCGGCATGGGTAAGACTTTCCGCGGCGTGTATCACTTGCTACGTGACGAGATCATGTTGTTCACTCCGGGCGGCGAGCGTGCTGATCAGGAGTTCGAGATCATTCAGGGTATTGACAACCCTCGGCTGTCCGAGATGTTCCCGATGGAGATAGAGCAGCTGAAGATGGAAGTTGAGCTGGTGCACGGCGCCTCGCATCCTTTCGATCTGAAGGACTTCCTCTCGGGCACGCAGACGCCGGTTTTCTTTGGCTCTGCGATCAACAATTTTGGTGTGCGCGAAATATTGAACGCGCTGCTCGATTGGGCGCAGCCACCTCGCGAGCGCGATGCCACCGCACGTATGGTGCAGCCAGATGAGCAGTCATTCTCCGGTTTTGTTTTCAAGATCCAGGCCAACATGGACCCGGCGCACCGCGATCGCATCGCATTTTTGCGCGTATGCTCAGGACGTTTCGAACGTGGCATGAAGATCAAGCACCTTCGGCTGAACCGTGACATCAAAGTTTCCTCTGTAGTGACCTTCATGGCATCGAGCCGCGAGCAGGTTGAAGAAGCCTATGCGGGCGACATCATTGGCCTGCCGAACCATGGCAACATGCAAATTGGCGACAGTTTTTCCGAAGGCGAGCCGCTGCAGTTCACGGGAATTCCGTATTTCGCGCCTGATTTTTTTCGTGCCGTGCGCATCCGTAACCCGCTGAAGATCAAGCAACTGCACAAAGGCTTGCAGCAACTGGGCGAGGAGGGCGCAGTGCAGGTGTTTAAGCCTGTCAATGGCGGCGATCTGGTACTGGGCGCGGTGGGCGTACTGCAGTTCGAGGTGGTGGCCAGTCGACTAATGAATGAGTACGGTGTCGATGCGGTATTTGAAGGTACCAGCATCAGTAACGCGCGCTGGATATCCTGTGAGGACAAACGCATGCTCGCAGATTTTGAAAAATCATCTGCAGGTGCAAGCCTTGCGCATGATGCAGCGGGTAACCTTGCCTACCTTGCCAGCTCAGGCGTGAATCTGAAACTGACACAAGAACGCTGGCCGGGCGTGACCTTCCACTCAACACGCGAGCATGCCGTAAGAATTGGTTGATCGTACCCTGTCTGAATGAAAGACCGGCGAAGTCTCATCTCGCCGGTCTTTTTTGTTTGTCTATGGTCAATCAATCAGACGCGTTGGGTCTCTATACTCATCTCGTCTGCGCTGCCAGACCGACATTCCCCAGATCATCTGATTCATTATTGATTCATCGCTAGCCTTGCTAGCCGGTGATCGATCAGGCAATCTTTTTTCCAGAATACGGTCTGTATCGCATCAAGAACGAATTTTCTCGGAGGGCGGATGTTAACAGCTACCTATTCCATCGTTGCTCTTGAGCTGGAACATAAAAAAGCACGCTGGACATTATCTTCGTTACAGCAGTATGTACTTCATAGTATCCGCCACCTCAAGGCTGCGGGTGGCATTGATGTCGAACAACTGTTTCATCGCTTGTCACAATTCGAGCAGTATTGTCAACGTCGGCAGATCGCACGATTTCTGATTCCCATGCTAAGAAAGATCACGCGAGAGGCAGATACGCTGTTAAATGAACTTGACCGACTCAACGCTGCAGGCGTCGCGCTGATGACCTCATTACAGACCCGATTTGCGCAGGCCTTCGCTCAAGGGACGCTGGCGGTCGAGGAATTTTGCCAGTCGCTCGAGGCATGCTGCGTGAATTTCTGCCAGCGCTTGAGCCACGAGGAGGAACTTGTGCGCATTGCGGAGCGGGTGATGCCGAGCGAGGCATGGTTCGGCTTTGCGGCCAGCGCACTGTCACAGCAGCCTACTAGAATTTCATCCAGGCAATTGATTGATGATGAGGTGTAATCGCTTGAGTTTATTTCTCTTGAGGTAACTTCAATCAAGACTTCGCGCCCGAAGGCTTGCGCCGGCTGGGAATGTTTGGCATGGTTCTGGGAAAGCATCCTTTTTCCGGAGTCATGCCAAAATTTTTCCGTTTTACAACGCTTTCCCTCCGCGATCTGCTAGTCACTTTCGGCCCGCCCCTGCTGCTGATGGTCCTGGTCGGACTGCTCGCCTACAAGATTGTCGATCCTGCGCCGCCCAAGCGAGTGACCTTGTCAACCGGGCAGGAGAACAGCGCTTACGAACAACTCGCCAAACGTTACGCAGCGGTGTTGGCCAGAGAGGGCATACAGGTCAGGCTGCAACCCTCCGACGGCTCGTTCGAGAACCTGCAGCGACTGAAAGACCCCGATTCCGGGATTGATCTTGCCTTCGTGCAGAGCGGATCCACGGTGCTCGCTGATGCGGAGCGCGCTGGACTGGTCTCTCTCGGCAGCCTGTTTGTCGAACCGGTATGGCTGTTCTATCGGCAAGGTGTGAAGCTCAATCATTTGCGCGATATTCGCGGACTGAAGATCAATGTGGGTCCCCCGGGGACAGGTGTGCCGCAGCTTTTCAGCAAACTGTTGTCGGCCAATGGCGTGCCCGCGCATCGCGTAACGTTGACCGACATGGATAACACGCCCGCCACGGTTGCGCTATTGGCAGGAAAGATTGATGGCATGGTGTTTAGCTCGTCTGCCGAGGGCTTGATCATCCAGATGCTGTTGCAGACGCCGGGTATCCGCTTGTTCAATTTCTCTCAGGCAGATGCCTACGCGCGGCGTTTCTCGTTTCTTTCCGCCGTGCGTCTGCCGCGGGGCATCGTCGATCTGGGACGCGAGATTCCTACGCGTGATTATCAACTGATCGCACCGACGGCCACCTTAGTGGCCCGAGAAGACTTGCACCCGGCGCTGGTCGATCTGTTCGTCGAGGCGGCAGCAGAGATTCATGGCGGCCCGGGGTGGTTTCAGCGGCGAGGTGATTTTCCCTCCGCAAACTTCACGGAAATACCGGTGGCCTCGTCCGCAGAGAAGTTTTACAAGAATGGCCCCTCGCTGCTGCACAGTCACATGCCGTTCTGGCTGGCGAATTTTTTCGACCGAATGTGGTTGGTAATTGTCGCACTGGGTGCGTTGCTGGTACCGCTCTCGCGGGTGGTGCCGCCACTCTATGTGTGGAAGGTCAGATCGCGCATCTATCGCTGGTATGGTCAGCTCCGCAGTGTGGAGCATGAAGTGGAAGAGGCGAATGTGGCAGATTGCGCTGCTGTCTGCGCAGTTCAGCTCCATCGCCTGGCAGATATCGAGCAGCGCGTGAATCAGCTGACGATACCCTTGTCATTCGCTGAGGAGCTGTATGAGCTTCGCAGCCATATCAATTTCGTGCGCAAGCGCATTCAGTGGCTGCAGCAGACCTCGGAGCAGACCTCGCTGGAGCGCACCCAGGATCAGGCACCGACCCAGGGCAATCCGGCGTGACACCAGCCGCCGATACTTTTGCGATGACCGTCTTCATCGCGATCACCCTCGAATCCTTCAAGGATGTCATAGCAGTTCATAAAGCCGTTTTCCGTCGCGAGCTTGGCCGCGTAACGTGAACGCACGCCAGAGCGACAGAGAAACAGCAATATTTCATCCTGCCCTGCGCACTGGCCCAGTTGCTCGATAAAAGCCGGGTTGATCGCGCCCCCGGGATAGAGCGACCATTGCACAGCCAGATGCTGAGACTCTGAGACGCTGACGCGCCCGACCCAGTCACGCTCGGCGGCGGTTCGGACATCGATTAGCCTCACTTGCGGATCAGCACAGAGCAGCGCCCACGCATCTTGTGGTGTGACTGCACCCGCGTAAGGGAGCGACTGCTCGGCGCAGCGCTGACGCGCGCGGGACAGGATATCGTTAAGGTCGGTCATGGCTGGTTAGTAGGGGAGGTCGGTTGTATTCATTACACGGCCGATTATAGATTGCATTTATCGCATGTCGGCATCGACCGGCGCCGGCACTCGATAGTGCACTGCGACCGATCACTCCCCCAGTGATTGCACCATAACTGTGCGCATTTTTGCTTGCCGCCATGTTTTGGTGCGCGGAAGCATTGGTTGCCGGTGTGGAGGGCGTTCAACGCCAGAGTCAAGTCGATCGCAACATCCGGGAAACAGCGCCATTCTCCCGCGAAACCCGAGGACAGCCAAGCCCGGTGATGAATGGCTGTTCTGGATTATTGATGGCATGGAACCTGCTATCATCGCGGGCTAAGTCACGGTCGCAAGATCAGCCCCACCGCAGCCAGCTGCTCTGCTGTTTTGTTTGTCGGCCCGCACTTTGTACCCCAATTCTTTACTTGGCAATATTTTTAGGAGATTCGCATGGCAAGGACGGCCGCAGATGTATTGAAAATGGTGAAGGAAAACGAGGTCAAGTTTGTCGACTTCCGTTTCACCGACACGCGTGGCAAGGAGCAGCACGTCAGCGTTCCCGTGTCCCATTTCGATATGGACAAGTTCGAGTCGGGTCATGCGTTCGATGGTTCCTCGATCGCCGGATGGAAGGGCATCGAAGCCTCCGACATGCTGCTGATGCCCGACCCGAATACGGCCAATCTCGACCCGTTCATGGAAGAGACCACGATGTTCATGCAGTGCGACGTGATCGAGCCGGGTGACGGCAAGGGTTATGACCGCGATCCTCGTTCTATCGCCAAGCGTGCCGAGGCCTACTTGAAGTCCTCTGGCATTGGTGACACCGCATATTTTGGCCCTGAGCCCGAGTTCTTCATTTTTGACAGCGTGCGCTGGAACGTCGACATGTCCGGCTGCTTCGTGAGGATCGATTCCGAAGAAGCCTCCTGGAGCACCGGTGCGAAGATCGAGGGCGGCAACGCTGGCCACCGTCCGGCAGTCAAGGGCGGCTATTTCCCGGTTCCTCCGGTCGACAGCTTCCAGGACATGCGTTCCGAGATGTGCCTGATTTTGGAAGCGCTGGGCATTCCTGTCGAAGTTCATCACCATGAAGTCGCCGGCGCTGGCCAGAACGAAATCGGTACCAAGTTCTCAACGCTTGTCGAGCGTGCCGACTGGACCCAGACACTGAAATATGTGGTCATGAACGTGGCCCACACCTACGGCAAGACAGCGACCTTCATGCCCAAGCCCATCGTTGGCGACAACGGCTCCGGCATGCATGTGCACCAGTCCGTCTGGAAAGATGGCAAGAACCTGTTTGCCGGCGACGGCTATGCCGGCTTGTCCGAGTTTGCGCTGTACTACATTGGCGGCATCATCAAGCATGCGCGCGCGCTGAATGCGATCACCAACCCTGGCACCAATTCGTACAAGCGTTTGGTACCCGGCTTCGAAGCACCGGTGAAGCTGGCTTACTCGGCCCGTAACCGTTCGGCTTCGATCCGTATTCCTCACGTCGCGAATCCGAAAGCACGCCGTATCGAGACCCGCTTCCCGGATCCTTCGGCCAATCCGTATCTGTGCTTCGCAGCGCTGCTGATGGCGGGCCTGGACGGCGTCCAGAACAAGATACACCCCGGCGAAGCCGCATCGAAAGATCTCTACCATCTGCCGCCAGAAGAAGACGCAAAGATCCCGACCGTCTGCTCTTCGCTTGACCAAGCACTCGAGTATCTGGACAAGGACCGCGAGTTTCTGACCCGTGGTGGCGTGTTCAGTGACACCATGATCGACGCCTACATCGACCTGAAGATGCAGGAAGTCACACGTTTCCGCATGACCACTCACCCGGTCGAGTTCGACATGTACTACTCGCTGTAATCGGAACACCACCATTGCGGCACAAGGGGCAGCGTCTGCTGCCCTTTTTTTGATGGTCGATGTTGTTTATTTGGCAAATAAGATGCGTGGGATTCTGGTATAAAAAAGTGGTCCCGATGATGTCTTCCCTGCTGAATTCTGATGAGGCCAGAACGATGAAGCTTCTCCCGCTTAGCTTGCGATTCCCGCTGATCATCGCCGCTGCGCTGGCCGCCCAGGCCTCAGCACAAGGCGTCTATCTGTGCACCTTGCCCAATGGCATGCGTGAATATCGCAACACAGGAGATACGCGAGGGTGCCGCAAGCTTGAGCTCGAGGCCATCTCCACGATTCCGTCGCCTCCCCCCCAGTTACCGCAGGTCAAGGCATCGGTCGATCCGTCTTTCCCTCGCATCGAGAGCCAGATTCAGAAGCGGCGCGACCAGGACAGGATGCAGATCCTGCTGGAAGAGGTCCGTGCTGAAGAGAGCAAGCTCTCTGAACTCAGGCGCGAGTTTCAGAATGGCGAGCCGGAACGCTTAGGCAGCGAACGCAACTATGCAAAATATCAGGAGCGTGTGGCGATGATGAAAGAAGAGATGATGCGCACCGAAAAAAACATCGAGGCGCTGCGCCGCGAGATCAGTCAATTAAAATAGCGGCTTCGTAGGCTTGCATTCGCTGGTTTACCCCGGGCCGCGCAGCGGCCCTTTGTGTTTCTGAAGCCTCAGGATCATCGTGGACATACTCTCGACCTCGCTTGGCGGGCTGGACCTGCTGGCCTCCGCTGTCCTCGTGCTGGACCGTCAGGCTCGTATCGCTTACGCCAACGCTGCCGCTGAGAGCCTGCTGGAGAGCTCGTTCAAGGTGCTGAACCAGCAGCGCCTGCCTGACCTGTTCATCAATGGCAAGAAGCTGACCTCGATACTTGATCAGGCGCGCCAGCATCAGTTTGATCAAAAGCGCGAGGATTTGCTGCTCGAGAGGCTGGGCAAGTCTCCGCTGCAAGTGAATGTGATCGTCACCGTGCTGGACGATCCGAATAATCCCGTCCTGCTCGAGCTGCGCGAGAATGTGCAGCAGCTCAAGCTGGATCGCGAAGAGCGCTTGCTGGACCAGACACAGGCCACCAAGGAGCTGATCCGCAACCTCGCGCACGAGATCAAAAATCCGCTGGGCGGCATTCGCGGGGCGGCCCAGTTGCTGGAGATGGAGCTGCGCGCCGACCTCAAGGAACTTACCGAGTACACCCAGGTCATCATCAAGGAATCCGACCGGCTGCAGACCCTGGTCGACCGGCTGCTGGCACCGCACCGGCGTCCGCAGATTGTTGGCGATGTGAATATCCACGAAGTCTTCGAGCGAGTGCGTAGCCTGATCATGGCCGAGTTCCCACAGGGGCTGACCATTCGCCGCGACTATGATTTGTCGTTGCCCGAGTTCCGAGGCGACAAAGAGCAGCTGATACAAGCGGTGCTGAACATTGCGCACAATGCCGCGCAGGCGCTCGCGTCTCGCATGGCAGTGGGTGATGCCGAATTGATATTCCGTAGTCGTATCGCCCGTTCAATCACGCTCGCCAAGGTACGTTATCGGCTGGCACTAGACTTGCATATCATAGACAACGGCCCGGGCATCCCGGCTGAGCTGAAGGACAGAATCTTCTACCCGCTGGTGTCCGGCAGGGACGGGGGAAGCGGATTGGGTTTGACACTGGCCCAGACCTTCATTCAGCAGCACAGTGGCGTCATCGAATGTGACAGCCGCCCCGGTTGCACGGACTTTCGTATCCTGATTGGCTTGCCCTGATCCAGTGCACATGGTTTGCGCCGGTTCAGTGCAGACTGAACGGGGGCGCGAGAGGCACCATGATGGTGCCGGTAATGAATAGCAGGACCCTGAGCGACGCACATGAAACCGATCTGGATAGTTGACGACGATGAATCGATACGCTGGGTGCTGGAAAAAGCCCTTGCGCGAGAACACCTCGCGACGCGAAGTTTCTCCAACGTGCGTGATGCCCTAGCAGCGCTTGATTCGGCTGTCCCGCAAGTGCTGGTCTCCGACATCCGCATGCCCGGCGAATCGGGTCTGGAGCTGCTCCAGATCGTCAAGGCGCGCTACCCTGGCTTGCCAGTGATCGTGATGACCGCGTTTTCCGATCTCGATTCGGCGGTCGCTGCGTTTCAGGGCGGGGCATTCGAATATCTCGCCAAGCCTTTCGATCTCGACAAGGCGGTCGAACTGATACGTCGTGCGCTTGAAGAAAGTCTGCGCGAATCTGGTGACGAGCAGACTGCGGTCGAGAATCCCGAGATACTCGGCCAGGCCGCAGCGATGCAGGATGTGTTCCGCGCCATCGGCCGACTGTCACAGTCGAATGTCACCGTGCTGATCACCGGTGAGTCGGGCACCGGCAAAGAACTGGTGGCGCGCGCTTTGCACAAGCATAGTCCGCGCTCATCGCAGCCCTTCATTGCGCTTAATACCGCCGCCATTCCGAAAGACTTGCTCGAGTCAGAGCTGTTCGGCCATGAGCGCGGCGCCTTTACTGGCGCGCAGTCGACGCGGCGAGGACGTTTCGAGCAGGCCGAGAGTGGCACGCTGTTCCTCGACGAGATCGGCGACATGCCGTTCGACTTGCAGACGCGGCTGCTCCGCGTGCTCTCGGATGGACATTTTTATCGCGTGGGTGGCCACCAGCCGCTCAAGGCCAATGTACGCGTGATTGCCGCGACCCACCAGAATTTGGAGCAGCGAGTCCGTGATGGATTGTTCCGCGAGGATTTGTATCACCGCCTCAATGTTATCCGTCTGAGACTGCCGTCGTTGCGTGAGCGAAGGGAAGACATTCCCCTACTGGTGCGTTACTTCCTCGCGCAGAGCGCGAGGCAGCTGGGCGTCGAAGCCAAGCGATTGTCCGATCAGGCGATGAATTTTTTATCGTCGCTGGATTTGCCGGGCAATGTTCGCCAGCTGGAAAACCTGTGCAATTGGATCACCGTCATGGCGCCCGGCCAGACTGTTGAGATCAAGGACCTTCCGGCAGAGCTCAGCTCGGAGGGGTATGAGGCAGAGACAACGCCTTATCCCTCTCACTCTCCCTCTCTCTCTCACTCTGTAGTGCGCCCGCCGGCGATCAATGGTGTACCCGAGGCGACAGGATGGGTGAATGGATCGGTGGCGGCTGGGCCGACCGCCGTCTCCTCAGAGCCGGGCAAGTGGATCACGATGCTCGAGGCCGAGGCCGCGCAAATGCTCGCCGCAGGCAAACCGGAAGTCATGGATGCGTTGGGTCGTCAGTTCGAGTCGGCATTGATCAAGACCGCCCTGAAGCATACTCACGGGCGCAAGAACGACGCTGCGATCCGCTTAGGTATCGGCCGCAACACGATCACCCGAAAGATTCAGGAACTGGGTATCGAGGGCGGCAAGGACGACTGATCTCAGCCGCGCACAATCCGCAGCGGCGGATGCTTGACGAGCTCGGCGGGCTTGTTGGTCTCGCGTCTTTTCTCGCTGGGGGGAGTCCAGCCGTGGCGTCGCCACAGCGACTGCACATCCG
>JBEDGK010000139.1:0-4238 GCA_041174665.1 Pseudomonadota bacterium | reverse complement strand
TAGCAAGGTGCAACTGGCACAGCTAGAGCGCATCTACCAGAACAACATCGCGAACCAGCTATTAGAACAGGGAGTGACGCTCACCGATCCGATGCGGCTCGATGTGCGCGGTACGCTGCATTGCGGCCGCGACGTGACGATCGACGTGAACTGCGTGTTCGAGGGCGAGGTCGAGCTCGGCGATCGGGTACAGATCGATGCGAACTGCGTGATACGCAACGCACGCATCGATGCAGGCACTCACATCAAAGCTTTCACGCACATTGAAGAAGCCATCATTGGTTCAGGCTCGCAGATCGGGCCCTACGCGCGCTTGCGTCCCGGTACGGCATTGGCCGATGATGTACATATCGGCAACTTCGTCGAGGTGAAAAATAGCCAATTCGGCGCACACAGCAAGGCCAACCATCTCGCCTATGTAGGTGATGCCAGCGTCGGCCAACGCGTGAATATCGGTGCCGGCACCATCACCTGCAACTACGATGGCGCAAACAAGCACCGTACCGTGATCGAAGATGATGCATTCATCGGCAGTGACACCCAACTTGTCGCGCCAGTCACGGTAGGGCGTGGCGCAACGCTAGGTGCGGGAACGACGCTGACCAAGGACGCGCCGGCCGACAGCCTGACCGTGTCGCGCGCAAAGCAAACCAGCATCGCGGGCTGGCAACGGCCTGTCAAATCGAAGAAATAGGATCCCTCATGTGCGGCATCGTTGGCGCCGTCGCCCAGCGCGACATCGTTCCCATCCTGCTCGAAGGACTCAAGCGCCTCGAATACCGAGGCTATGATTCCTGCGGCGTGGCGGTGCACCATCAAGGGCTGAAGCGCTCGCGCAGCGTCTCGCGTGTCGCCGAGCTGGAGGCGCAAGTCGCCGACACCCGACTCAACGGCCATACCGGCATCGCGCATACGCGCTGGGCCACCCATGGCGCGCCGGCGACCAATAATGCACATCCGCACTTCTCGGGCAAAGGCGACGATCCGCGCATAGCGATTGTCCACAATGGCATCATAGAAAACTATGAAGAGATACGTAGCGAACTGGTCAAGCTCGGCTATGTGTTCGAGTCGCAAACCGACACCGAGGTGATCGCGCATCTGGTGAATGAACTTTACGATGGCGACCTGCTGCGCACCGTTCAAAAAGCAGTCAAACGCCTGCATGGCGCCTTCGCGATCGCCGTGTTCTGCAAGGACGAACCCGAGCGGGTGGTCGGCGCACGCGTTGGCTGCCCACTGGTGGTAGGCATTGGTCAGAACGAAAACTTTGTCGCATCAGATGCGATGGCGCTGGCCGGCACGACTGACCAGATCATTTATCTGGAGGAGGGTGATGTCGTTGACGTGCGTTTGAGTGGCATCAGTATTACCGACAAGCACGATGCCAAGGCAGAACGCAAGATACAGACCGTGAATGCATATTCCGGCGCGATCGATCTCGGGCCGTACCGGCACTACATGCAGAAAGAAATTTTCGAGCAGCCACGCGCGATCGGCGACACCCTTGAGGGTGTACTCGGCTTCGAGCCCGATCTGTTTGGTGAGAGCGCACAGGAAGTGTTCACCGGCATCAATGCGGTACAGATTCTCGCATGCGGCACCAGCTATTACTCTGGCATGACCGCCAAATACTGGCTGGAGTCGCTGGCCGGTCTGCCGACCAATGTCGAGATCGCCAGCGAATACCGTTACCGCGAGCCTGCGGTCAATCCGAAGGCTCTGGTCGTCGTCATCTCTCAATCTGGTGAAACAGCCGACACACTAGCCGCATTGAAATATGCAAAAGAACTCGGCCATCGATACTCGCTGGCAATTTGCAATGTTGCGACCTCGGCGATGGTGCGCGAAACTACACTCTCCTACCTGACGCGAGCTGGCGTAGAAATCGGCGTGGCTTCAACCAAAGCCTTCACTACGCAGCTCACAGCGCTATATCTGCTGACGCTCACACTGGCCAAGCTGCGTGGCAAGCTGCAAGATGATGCTGAGGCCACGCATCTGAAGAATTTGCGTCACTTACCCGCTGCCTTATCTTCAGTGCTTGCGCTGGAGCCACAAATTATCGCGTGGGCCGATGCGTTCGCGCGTAAGGAAAACGCACTTTTCCTCGGCCGTGGGCTGCACTATCCGATCGCGCTGGAGGGAGCGCTAAAGCTGAAAGAAATTTCCTACATTCACGCAGAAGCCTACCCCGCTGGCGAACTGAAACACGGACCGCTCGCACTTGTCACCGAAGAAATGCCTGTCGTGACCGTCGCGCCGAATGACACACTGATTGAGAAGCTGAAATCGAACATGCAGGAAGTCCGTGCGCGCGGAGGCCAGCTATATGTGTTCGCAGATGCTGATTCTCGTATTGCTTCCAGCGATGGCGTGCACGTGATCCGGCTGCCAGAGCACTACGGTCTGTTGTCGCCTATCCTGCATGTCGTGCCGCTGCAGCTGCTCGCGTATCACACCGCGCTGGCTCGCGGGACGGATGTTGACAAGCCACGCAATCTGGCGAAGTCTGTCACGGTTGAATAAAACTGGTCTAGCCAACCAAATCTCCCCCTCTCTATCGGCCCACACCTCCCGGCACGCGAATTCATCAGATGCCAATCTGATCGCTCATCGAATACTTTATTCGTTTATTTCTATTTTTTTTCATTCGCTGAAAAATAGTTGAAACGATTTTTGTGTTTTGTTACTGAAAAATTCAAGCCTTCGCGACGAATTTTTTAGCGACCGCGATCGGCCGTCAAGTAACCCATTCGAAAGGAAGTATCATGCTCATGACACCCATACCCAAGGCAATTACGGCAAAAAACTCCCAGTTCCCTATGGCTGAAGATGATGATAATAGCGTAGTGATTACAGGCAGCAGCAGCATCTCTGACGAAGAGATCGACAGCTCCGCTGAGGAGTCCGATGCTTCGACTCGCGGGAAAGACTCGGACAGCGCACCCAATCAGGCGAATGCGAAACCGAGTTGCCCCAGACCGGTGCACCACATTATCAACGCCTTGTCTGCGGTGGGTACCTTCGGTGGACTGGCCCTGATCATCACTGGCGGCATGGGAATGACACTAAATAAACCCAGCACCAATCCAATGGCGAATGGGGCAATGCTGCTGAGTGGCGGCGCCCTGCTTACGGCCTCATTTCTGGGCGGTCTCCACCATATAAGCAGTCAAGCGCCAGCGCGGTAGATATCGTTCATTCATCGAGATCGATCACCCACGTTATGAAAGTGCGTAGCAAATGCTGCGCACATTCCACTTTTTAATCTGTTTAAGCAGCTCTTGACCATACATCCTCTTTTAGCAAGTGCATTACGGTCACAATGCCATCATCCGGATCCGGAAATCGATTGTCTCCTCGACAAAGCTCGAAAAACACTGGAAGAAGCCTTTGTGTCATCAGAGCAGCTCGCGGCTGAATTTATTACGGGGAAAACGTTCGCGCAATGCCGGGAGATCGCGGATCACGCCCTGGAAGACAGCTATCAAGCCGCTTGCAAACTCGTGAACGAAAAGATGTTCCAGGAGGCACTGATACTGTCGAGCTTCGTGCTGGTGGCAGGAGGCCGAGAAGCGCGATTTGCGTTCAAGCTTGCCTCTTGTCTGCAGCATCTGGGAGATGTGACCAGTGCTGTCGATTTTTACAAATTCGCCCTACAACTCGACAACCATCATATTGGCGCAGCTTACCGCCTAGGAGAGTGCCTGCAGATGCTGGGTGATGACGAACAGGCCACTCATCTCTTTGAATGGACGATTGAGCTGGCACGCAAAAATTTCGCGTACCGAACAATTCAAGAGGCTGCGGAAATTCGGCTCAAGAGGTCGCCTCTGTTGCCTTGAGCAGATAGCCCACGCGCGGAAAATGCACATGGACCTGCCCGACACGCGGATCCTCTCTGCGCAAGGTATAGCGGGTACGGCTCGCAGCCACCAGCGTCCCTTCCGTTGGCTCGATACCAAAAGCCTCGGCAACAATAAATACCGGCTGACCTAAAGCAATGCCATGATGGTCTTGGTGAATTTCCTGCGGCACAGCGTCAGGTGTGGCGGCCTGCGCAATGCGCAGCGACTCCTCCGCCGTCATCGCTGATGAACTGCCATGCCCTGCCGATGCGATGCGATCCATCCAAGCCACAACCCCAGGCACGGATTCCAGAATACCAGCCAGAACGGGTACCTGATGCCGAGTGAACCACAGCGGGTGATAAACCGAAAAATCAGCAATACAGG
>JBEDGK010000138.1:0-7577 GCA_041174665.1 Pseudomonadota bacterium | reverse complement strand
GCGTGCGCGAGCGCCGGCGGCGATGCGGTGGAATATACATAAGGCCGGGCTCGCTGCACCAGCCACTCGATGACGGTCTCGTGCGCGGCGACAAAGGCGCCGGCGACACCCGCCGCCTTGCTCAAGGTACCAATCAAAACGATCTGAGAAGAGTGCAACGCAAAATGTTCGAGCGCGCCTCGTCCCTGTTCGCCAAGCACACCAAAACCGTGCGCATCATCAACGATCAACCATGCGCCGTAATGCTCGCACAAGGCCAGCAAACCAGGCAGTGGCGCCATGTCACCATCCATGCTGAATACGCTGTCGGTGACTACAAGTTTATTCTGCGCCGTGCTGGCAGCCAGCAACTTGGCAAGCGCATCGAGATCGCTATGCGGATACACGCTGATCTTTGCGCGAGAGAGCCGCGCGCCATCGATCAGTGACGCATGATTCAGCTCCTCTGAAAAAATCTCGGATTGCTTGTCTGCCAGTGCTGCGATCACCGCGAGGTTGGCAATGTAGCCACTGGAAAGGTACAGCGCACGACACCGCGCCAGATGCGGTGACATGATATCGGCGAGCGTCTCTTCCAGCAGGGCATGTGCCGTCGAATGGCCGCTGATCAGATGGGATGCGCCGCTGCCAGTGCCATAACGGGATGCGCCTTCGGCCAGCGCCTCGGCAAGGCGGGCATCACCGGCGAGACCGAGATAATCGTTACTGCAAAAGGCGGATAACGACTGTCCACCGATCATCAGCTGCGGACCGCAGGCCGATTCGACGGTCCGGCGCTGGCGGATCAGATGCTGCTGCGAGAGCGCATCCAGCCGCGCACGCAATAACTCCAACAGCGCGACATCACTGCTCATGCGATCCCGTCAGCCAGAATGGTTTGCGCTTGCTCAAAAAAGCCTGAACGCCCTCGCGCCCCTGCTCGGAACTTCGGATCTCGGCAATACGCCGAACCGTATCGGCAATGAGCTCATCATCAATGGGTTCGCAAGCAACATCACGGATCAATCGCTTCGCCTCATCCAGCGCATGCGGGCTGCAGGCTAGCAAGGCATCGGCGAGTCGGGTGGTTTCGGTATCCAGCGATGCCTCATCGACGGCTTCATGCACGAGACCGATTCGCTTGGCTTGGGCGGCATCGAACCGTTCTGCGGTAAGAAAGTAACGTCGCGCGGCGCGCTCGCCGATTGCACGGATCACATAGGGAGAAATCGTTGCAGGAATGAGCCCCAGCCGCGTCTCAGACAGGCAAAAGCCTGCGTTGTCTGTCGCTATGACCATATCGCAGGCCGCCACCAGCCCAATTCCACCGGCATAGCAATCGCCCTGTACGCGAGCAATCACCGGTTTGCTGCACCGGTAAATGACTTTCAGCATCTCGGCCAACGCACTGGCATCGGCAAGATTTTCTTCGTCAGTATGGCCCGCCATTTTTTTCATCCAGTTCAGGTCGGCGCCCGCACAGAAGGCTTTGCCTCGTGCGGCAAGCACGATGACCCTGATGTGACGATCCTGATCCAGTTGACGAAAGGCGTGCGTTATCTCGGCAATGGAGAGTTCGTTAAACGCATTACGCACATCGGGACGGTTCAGCCAGACAGTGGCCAATTGCGCGCGATGCTCGATCTCGAGCGTCTGATAAGCCATAGAATCTCCGACGGTGCTCCAAATTTGCTGTGTCTATTTCAGACCATCAACCACGCGAGGTGCCCGGCTTGATCATGGCTTCCGGGTTATCGAGTCGCAGCCGAGCCCGATCAGGTTCGACAGCGGTTAATGGCGCTGTTTCCTTCAGGTCCCGCATGCAGCGCACAGCCAGCTCCTGATACTCCACCGTGCCGCGACGCTTCCATTCAATCTCTTCGTCTGACAACGTTCGCGCGACCTTGGCGGGCATGCCCATCACCAGACTTTTGGGCGGCACCAGCATGCCGGTCTTGACGAATGACATCGCCGCGACAATTGAAGATTCTCCAATCACCACCCCATCCATCACCACCGCGTTCATGCCCACCAGTGCGTTGCGACCAATGCGCGCGCCGTGGATTACGGCACCATGACCGATGTGCCCATCGACTTCAATCACGGTATCACTGCCAGGAAAGCCATGAACGACACACGTGTCTTGCAGGTTCGCGCCCTCTTCCATGATCAGGCGCCCGAAGTCGCCACGCAAACAAGCCAGTGGACCAACGTAGCATCGTGGACCAATGATCACATCGCCGATCAGCACTGCCGTCGGATGCACAAAGGCGGTCGGGTCGATGACCGGCGTCAGGCCTTCGAGCGAATAGACTTTGGCCACGATAGTTCCTTGTCCTTGTCGGTCCTTGTTAGTCCTGGTCTTAGCGACGCGGCTGAATGACGATCTTGCCAGTCACCTTGCGCGATGCCATGTCGATCAGTGCCTGCGGCGTCTCGGCCAGTGCGTAGGTCGCGGACACATGCGGGCGGATCTTGCCAGCGCTGTACCACGCGAGCAGTTGATGCATCGCCTTGATATGGGTTTCCGGCTCGCGGCGTGCGAAATCGCCCCAGAACACACCCACCACGGATGCGCCTTTCAATAGTGGCAGGTTCAGCGGTAATTTGGGAATGTCGCCATTCGCAAAACCGATCACCAGATAACGGCCGCGCCAGGCGATGGAACGAAATGCTGGCTCGGTGTAATTGCCGCCGACCGGGTCATACACCACATCCGGCCCTTTGCCATCGGTGGCTTTCTTGATGGCCTCTCGCAAGTCTTCTTTGCTGTAATTGATCAGCACGTCGGCGCCGTGCTGCTTGCAAATCGCCAGCTTTTCATCGGTTGATGCCGCAGCAATCACGCGCGCGCCCACGGCCTTGCCGATCTCGATCGCGGCAATGCCAACACCACCAGCGGCACCCAGCACCAGCATGGTCTCGCCCGCTTTGAGTGCGGCACGATCAACTACCGCGTGGTACGACGTGCCATAGGTCAGGGTCAGCGCGGCAGCCGAATCAAAATCCATCGATTCCGTCATCGGGAACACGGCAGACTCAGTTACCGCGATCTGCTGCGCAAAGGCGCCATGAGGGACAAAGGCAAACACCCGATCGCCCACTTTGTATTTCGACACGCCCTCGCCTGCCGCGCGCACCACACCCGCCAACTCATTGCCGGGGGTGAAAGGCAGCTCTGGTTTGAACTGATATTTGTTTTGTATGATCAACACATCCGGGAAGTTCACACCAGCGGCGAAAATATCAATCATTACCTCGCCCGCTTTCGGCGAGACTTCAGGAAGCTCTTCGACGACCAGCGTCTCGGGCAGACCCCAGGCCTTGCAAACCACGGCTTTCATGTTGCTCCTCTTGTTATCGTTGATGGGGGTTCGAGTGCGAAGGAAATTTATCCAAACTTCGGCGTGCGTTTCTCGATGAATGCGCGCACGCCCTCCTTGCCATCTTCGCTTTCGCCCGATGCATACATTGAATCGCGCTCGGCCTCAAGCTGCTGCTCCAGTGTGCGGTGTGACGCATGATCGATGAGTGACTTGATGCGCGCCTGCGCGGCTGCCGGCCCGTTCGCCAGCTGGTGGGCGAGTTTCAGTGCCGCCGCATGCAACTCGTCATCCGGATGCACGGCATCGATCAGCCCAATGCGCAGGCACTCCTCTGCGCTGAATGGACGGTTCGTGAGGAAGATCTCTTTCGCGCGCGCAGCACCGGCACGGCGAGTGATAAACCAGGAGCCGCCGACATCTGGCGTGAGGCCAATCGCCGAATAGCCGCCACGCAGTTTCATCGAAGATGCCGCCAGCACAAGATCGCCGCACAAGCCAAGGCCGATGCCACCGCCGCCAACGGCACCGTTCAGCGCACAGACCACCGGAAAACTGAATGATTTCAGCACCGTCATCGCCGCATGCACGGGTTCGAGCAATTCGCGCAAGGTGTCCGTCAAAGGACGCGATGCATCGGCCATGCTGTTGACATCGCCGCCGACACAGAACTGCTTGCCCTGCGCCGTGATCAGCAGTGCGCGCACTTGCGGGTTTTCGGCCACCTGCTCGATGGCGCCTGCAAAAGCACGCGCCATGGCGAGGTCAAGCGCATTGCCGCGTGCGGGATTGGTGAAAGTGATGATCGCCAGGGTCTGGTCGAGTTCCAGCGTCAGCGGCAAGGACATGGGTTTGGCTCCATCAAAAAATACGCCAGGTGAACAAGGCCAGTCAGTCTAGCGAGCCCAGCCATCCCGCATTTTAACAAAGCGGAAAGCTCGCCTTGAGCGTGAGCCCGGACGGTTCAACACTCGCCAGCACCAGTTCACCCTGATTCGCCAACACCCGCTCTCGAATTCCCGCCAGACCGAGTCCCGGCGAAACATCCTCGGGCATACCCTTGCCATTGTCCGTTACGACCAAGTGCAGTTGACCCCGCTCTCGATCGCACGCCAGCGAAATCGAGACCCGGGTGGCACTACTGTGCCGCATCACATTGGTCAGTGCCTCTTGCGCGATGCGGTATACCGCGACCGCCAGTCGTAGCGGCAAGGTCTCGCCTTCCAGCGCCGTGTGCAGATGACATTCGAGCGCATTCTCTCCGCGCGACTGACGCTGCCGCACCAGTTCACGCAAGGCTTCTTCAAGCGCGATGCCGTGCTCTTCATCACCCTGCAGACCATAGGGTCGCAATTGCGCCAGCAAGCTGCGCAATTGCGGCAAGATGCTGCTGCTGTTATCAAACATCGCCTGCGCGCAAGACGCCAATACGGGCTCCGTCGCTGTCTGTTTCAGCAAGTACGATGCATCGACCTGCATCGCAGTTAGCCGCTGACCGAATTCATCATGCAATTCATGCGCAAGTTTGCGGCGTTCGTTTTCCTGCACATCCTGCAAACGATGGAGCAACTCTCGCTGCTTGGCTATCTGCTCGGTCAGTGCGGCGGCAAGATGATTCAGTGCCTGTGTAATCTGGTTGAGCTCGCGTGTGGCGCAAGTCGCTATGCGTACACCATAATCGCCAGCTTCAATGCGGGCAATACCCGCCAGAATGTCGTTCAGCGGAAGCAGCGAACGGCGCAGGCTAAAGGCCAGCGCCGCAATCAGTACCGCCACAAGCGCTGCGAACAGCATCAGTTGCACCAGTGCACTGGCAATCGCCTCGGTGCTCTCTGGCTGCGGATTCGGCTCCAGCCGCACGGTCACGATGTCACCGTCGGGACGCCGCAGCGACAACGCATACACCGGCACATTGAGCTCGCTGAGAACGAAGCGATTCAGCCACGGCAGTTCGCTCGTCGGCACGGGTTGCGGGCTGGCCGTCAGCCGCTGGCCCTCGCGATCAAGCAGCGCGACATGAAAGTGCCTGAGCGTATCGTTGCGATTGAGCGCATCAACGCGTTGCGCATGCTGGTCCAGCGGCATGTCGTCCTGCAACGCCGACAGTGCTGCCAGCAATTGCCCGACACGCTGGCTGCCCTGTATCTCGTCGGCAATGTCCTGGCGGGCAGTAAACAGAGTCAGCACAAATGCCAGCGCCAGCATCAGCAGGCCGACACCGCCGAGCCTCAGCAGAAGTCGCGTCAGTAGTTGCATGTTCGGTTTCTCATTATTAATCGCGAGATGATTATACGGTTGTGCATATCGCGGTCGGCAGACTCGATCTAGAATAGCTTTTGTCTGCCTTCACTCATCATGCCCGAACATCATGACGGCTTGCCTTATTTGCGCGAGGCGCTGATCTTCCTTGCGCTCTCAGGCGTGCTGATTCCTCTGCTGCAGCGCTATCGTGTCAACCAGATGCTGGGCTTTCTGGCGGCCGGCGTGCTGCTGGGTCCATTCGGCTTGTGGCTCTGGGTGGGCCAGCTACCCTGGCTGCAAAATTTCACCTTTCTGAGTATCGAAGAAGTCGTCGCGCTGGGCAAACTGGGCGTACTGTTTCTGATGTTCAGCATCGGCCTCGAGCTGTCTGCGGAGCGATTGTGCGAGTTGAGGCGCTGGGTCTTCGGCGCCGGCACTGCACAAGTCCTGCTATCGGCGCTCGCGATCGGACTCATGGCCACAGTATTCGGGGGCGAGACAGAGGCCGTCATCGTGCTCAGCTTGGCGCTGTCGCTGTCGTCCACCGCGGTGGTGATGCAATGGATGACAGAGCACCATACGCTGGATAGTGATGTCGGACAGGCGAACCTTTCCATCCTGATGTTCCAAGATCTTGCCGTGGTGCCCATCTTGCTGCTGACCGGCATGCTGGCCGCTGGAGATACTGATCGTTGGCTGCCGCTGCTGGCGGGCGCGCTCATCAAATCGGTGCTGGCCATCCTGTTGATCTATCTGCTGGGGCGGCGTGTCATACGGCCTCTCTTCAAGCTACTGGGCAGAGAACATCAGCCCGCCACCTTTGTCGCGCTCATTCTGTTGTGTACGCTGGGGGTTGCGGGTCTGACAGCCTACGCAGGGCTCTCCATGGCACTCGGTGCTTTTCTCGCCGGCCTGATGCTGGCAGAGACAGAATTCCGGCATGAGGTCGAGGTGACGATTGAGCCCTTCAAGAGCCTGCTGCTGGGATTATTCTTTTTTTCAGTGGGCATGCAGACCGATATGCGATTGCTGCTGTCGGCACCTATTCTGCTGCCGCTGTCGGTGTTGGGCCTGATGCTCATCAAGGCCATCGTACTGGCACCGCTGCTGCGCATGGGCGGCCTGAGCTGGGGCAGCGCGGTCGAGGGCAGTTTCATGATGGGACAGGCCGGTGAGTTCGCCTTCATCATCGCTACCGATGCCGCTGCGCGAGGTCTGTTCCCTCAGGAACTCGCGCAGTTCGTGCTGCTAGGTGTCGCATTATCGATGTTCGCGACGCCACTTGCCGCGCGCCTTGGGCATCGTCTTGGTCATGCCTGGAAGTGCAAGCATCATGACGGCGCACCGCTGTCGCAAGCCAGGGTCGCCTCAATGAAGGATCACGTGATCATCGTCGGCTTTGGTCGCATGGGGCAATTGGTGGCAGAAGTGCTCGCCGCGCAAAACGTGCGCTACGTGGCGATCGATATCGACCTGATGCGATCAACCAAGCGCCATCCGCTAGGCGAGCCGGTCTATTTTGGTGATGTCAGCCGCCCCGAGCTACTGCACCGTGTGCATGCCAGCAGCGCAGCAGCCATTGTGTTGACCATGGATCATCCGGAAGCCGCGCTGCATGCCGCCAGCACAATACGACGTGAGTTCAGCGAGGTGCCATTGCTGGCTCGCGCACATGACGAATATCATGCACGCGCACTCAGCGAGGCCGGCGCGACCATGGTGATGCCCGAGGCACTGGAAGCCGGCTTGCAGCTAACATTCTTTGTGTTGCAGGCGATAGGCATTGAAGGAACGCGCGCTGCCGAGGCAATACGACGGGAACGCGAGAACCGGCTGGCAATGGCTCGATGAACTGCTCGCACTAGAGCTCGCCGAAGCGCACAAGCCGCACGCCCGCGCTGTGGCAATCTTCAGCGAAACGGGTGCCGGCAAGGTAGTTGAACTCGGCTGCGCGCGCATCACTGATGGGATCGTCGAAATCGACGGTTGGACGCCCCGGATGCACCATCAGCAAGGTGCCGCTGGGCACATCGT
>JBEDGK010000137.1:0-5401 GCA_041174665.1 Pseudomonadota bacterium | reverse complement strand
AGTGAAATTTTTTTCATCAGGGTCAGTCTCCCGGGGGATTAATTCATGAATCAGATAGAGCGCCGCAGTATATCAGCCGAAAAAATTGCGGTTACAATCACGGAGCGCGGCTGACTCAGCGCATCGGCGACCCCCAGTGCCTGCCTCCTGCTCGCAATCCACTATGTTCCGGCCTCCGGCTTTTCCTTACTGCGCGCGGCGTCATTCCGCAGGAGATAGCAGATGAATCACAACACCTCGACCCCGCCCCTGCTCGGGCACGCCGTGCTTGCATGGGCGCTGTGCTCTGCAAGCGCCGCATTTGCCATCGACCAGCAAAGCCTCTACATCCAAAGCCTCGCCGCTACGTGCGCCAACTGTCACGGCACGCAGGGCAAGGGCGTCCCTGAAGGATCCCTGCCCGGGCTCACCGGCCTGAAGGCGGACTACATCGAAGCGCAAATGAAAGCGTTCAAGTCCGGTGAGCGACAAGCAACGATCATGCACCAGCTGGCCAAGGGCTATTCCGACGAACAGATCCGGTTGCTGGCGACGTACTTCGCCAGCCAGAAGCCCTGAGGAGCAAACCATGGACCGCAGAGATTTTCTGAGAGCCGGCACTGCGCTGGCCCTGCTATCCGGCCCCGTATCCGCGTTCGCCATGCGCGGCGCGAAGGTGGTAGTGATCGGCGGCGGCTATGGCGGCGCGACCGCTGCCAAATACATCCGCCTGCTATCCGGCTACACCTTGGATGTGACCCTGGTCGAACCCGACAAGGAATTCATCTCCTGCCCGATGTCCAACCTCGTTCTTGGCGGTAGCCGAAAGCTGGCCGACATCAGCCGGCCCTACTCGACGCTGAGCAAGAACCACGGTATCACCATGGTGCATGATCTGGCGGCATCGATTGACACGAAAGCGCGCATCATCAAGCTGGCCAGCGGCAGCACGCTCAGCTACGACAAGCTGGTGCTTTCGCCCGGCATCGACCTGAACATGGCCAGCATCGAAGGACTCGCCGACGCACAGGCCTCTGGCCAGATTCTTCAGGCGTGGAGAGCCGGCCCCGAGACGCTGGCGCTGCGCCGGCAACTCGAAGCCATGCCGGATGGTGGCGTGTATGCGATCACGATTCCGGAAGCGCCTTTCCGCTGCCCGCCCGGCCCGTACGAGCGCGCGTGTCAGGTCGCCTGGTATGTCAAGAACTTTAAACCGAAGAGCAAGGTACTGGTGCTCGATGCCAACCAGGATGTGGTGTCCAAGCCCGCGCTTTTCAAAAAAGTCTGGGAAGACCAGTACAAGGGCATCGTCGAGTACCGGAACCAGCACAAGGCGGTTGCGGTGTCGCCAAAAGACGGATTGATCAAATTCGATGTGCACGAAGATGTGAAGGCGAACGTGATCAACGCGCTGCCCCAGATGCGCGCCGGGAAGATCGCGCTGCAAACGGGTCTGGCAAACATGGCGAACAATCGCTGGTGCGGCGTGAATTATCAAAGCTTCGAATCTTCCGTCGCAAAAGATGTGTTCGTGATCGGCGATTCAATACAAGTTGCGCAGCTGATGCCCAAGAGCGGACACATGGCAAACAATCACGCCAAAGTCGCCGCAGCTGCCGTAGTAGCACAACTGAGTGGCCTGGAGATCAATCCGGCGCCCATGCTGACCAACACCTGTTACAGCTACGTCGATGACCGCAATGTGATTCACGTCGCCAGCGTACATGAGTATGTGGCGGCCGAGCAGACCTTCAAGGTCGTGCAGGGATCAGGAGGTTTGTCCACTGGCCCGACCGAGCTCGAAGGCCGTCATGCCAATACCTGGGCGCGCAGCATCTGGGCCGACATGCTGGAGTAGTCCGATGACACGGGTGCGCTGCACTGCCGTGCTGGCGGTGCTCATGATGATGATCAGCGCGCTGGCCGCGGATAAATCGACCGACCGGCCGATGGCTATCGACAACGGTGGGCGAATGGAATTTGTCCATGCAGTACGTGCGGGCACACTGAGCAAAGAACAGAAAGCGGCACTTGAGGCCAGGCTACAGGCAGAGTGCGCACATCCCACCAATCCAATCACACACGGCATGATAGAGACACGTGGGCCCGGCAAATGCATGGCCTTTGTTCGCAACCAATGCTCGTGCACTGATTGCGAGATGCCGACGTATTGCTTTCCTGGCGAGATCAACAAGTAATGAGTGATAACGCCGCCTCGCCCATATCGCTTCCTGCTGGCGCGCAGATCGACTGGTACTTCGACTTCATTTCACCGTTCGCTTATCTTCAGTGGCAGCGCCTGCGCCGTGAAGCACCCTGGCTGCTCATCCATCCGCATCCTGTGCTGTTCGCCGGCTTGCTCAAATACTGGGACAACAAAGGCCCGGTAGAAATATCACCGAAGCGCAGCTGGACGTATGCCCATTGCCTGTGGATCGCGCATCAGCATCAGATTCCGATGCGACTGCCGTCCCAGCATCCTTTCAACCCACTGCCGCTGCTGCGCTTGTCAATCGCGATGAACAACTCTGTTGAGGTGGTGGACCGGCTGTTCCGTTTTGTCTGGCAAGAAGGTCATTTGCCTGACGAAAGCGTACACTGGAATTCGCTACTCGACGAGCTTTGTGTCAGCGACGAGTCGCTGCGTTCGAATGAAATCAAAGCGCGTCTGGTTGCCAATGGCGACGCCGCGATCGCGGCCGGTGTCTTTGGCGTACCGACCGCCTTGGTCAATACTCAGTGCTTCTGGGGCGTGGATGCGACCGATATGCTGATCGCCTTTGTGAGGAACGATGCGTTTTTTTCATCCGCAGAATGGCAAAGCGCGCACTCGCTGCCCGAGGGTGCTCAACGCCGCTGAAAAATTCCCCGTCACACCTGCGTACAGCAGAGGAGAGTGATATTGCGCAGGGTGACGGGGTCGCCACAGTAAAGTTGTACTGATCAGAATGCGTACTTCATACCCACTTGTAATGTTCGGGGCATACCCACTTGTATGCCGCGCGTACGGTCGACGATGTAAGTGGCGTCGCCCAGATTTTTTCCTGCGATGAAAAAATTCGCTTGCCCCACCATGTAATTAAGCACGGCATTCCAGATACCGTAGGCATCAATCAATCCTTTCTGGCCATCGGCGCTGGGCGACACCTGATTATCAAAGCTCGCATATTGCTGACTTACATGAACGTATTCAACGCGGGCGTTCCAGAATTGCGGGGCACGGTAGCCTAGGGTCAGCGTCAGTAGATGTTCCGGCGCGTAGGGCAAACGCTTGCCCGACTGATTGACCACTGCTGTTGCTGATGTCGGACTGTTGAACGCAGATCTCTGCTCTGCTGTCGGCAGCCAGGTCAGTGCAATGCGCGCAAACACATTGCCATCTACTGCGCTCGTCAGCCTATCTGCCTGCCCGGCCAGTTCCAAGCCCTGGAACAGCGCCTTGCCTTCCGAGTAAGCGGTGGACCCTCCCGCGATGCTACCGACCTGTACCAGATTGCTGAAATCATTACGAAACACAGCCACGTCGAAGCGAACATCCTTGGTCGGTGACGAGCGCAGTCCCAACTCGGCGTTGATACTGCTCTCGGCATTGAGATTCACCGTGCCACCGCTGCTGTTGATTGCATCCTCGACGCGCGGTGGGCTAAAGCCCTTGTGCACGCCACCGTAAAGCTGTGAGCTGCTGTCCAACTCATAGGTCGCGCCCACACCAGGCACGAATTCAGTGAAGCTCGTGTTTCCTGATGTCGGCGTTGCTGAGGCACTGGTGACAAACAGATTCCGCTCGTAGTTGATCTGCTCAACCCGCAGGATGGGCGTGACTGCAAGACGCTCATTAAACTGTGTGCGGTTCGACGCAAATGCCGATATCGCCTGCGTGCGGCGTTCCTGATTCTCGATCACGCTCATGGCCGTACTGCTGACGTAGTTTGTATAAGACGAATAACGCTCCTGCCGGCGCTTCTGTATTTCTGACTGCAGCTTCACTCCGACCTCGAGATCATTCTCCAGCCCGAAGCTTGCATGCTTCTGAAACAAACGGCTGTCGATGCCAAGCGTGGTGTAAGCACGAAGGCGTCCGTCCACCTGGCAGCTAGTGAGATTCACAGGGCGGCAATCTGTCGACGCCGACGCCTGTCGCCACCAGTCCCGATCAAAGTAGGAACCGTAGACGCTGGTGAGCAAGCGACGCTCAGCATTCAGTCTCCACTCATGCGTGGCAGATAGACCCGTGCGGTTAGCATCGAAATGATCATTGCGGAATGGGTTCTGGCGCGGATTGGTCGCATATTCGGCCTGAGTCAGCCCGGAGTAGGTCAGCTGAGAATGTTCGCGAAAATGACTCGCGCGAAGCGTGATGTTCTGCTCATCATTCAGTCGCCCGACCCATTTGAAGTTCAGGTCATCCAGCCGACTATGCATGTTCTCGCGCGCACCGTTGGATTCCTTGTGATAGAGGTCGACCATCGCGCCATTCCCCGTAGCCATCAGGTGGCCATTCAGGTAGCCGCGCGAACCAGCAGCAAAACCGACGAAACCTGCTCGCTCCTGTTGCGGCATCGGCGTGATGTAGTTGACTACCCCGCCCGCTGTCTGAGGACCGAAGCGTATGACCTGACTACCTTTGCTGATTTCAATCGCGTCATAGCGATCGATCGGCGGATGGTAGTAGCTCGCATTGTCTCCGTAGGGCGCGAAAGACAGCGGTAGTCCATCCTCCAGCAGCAGGGTTTTGGTCGAGCGCGTTGGGTTCTGTCCGCGCATGCCGATGTTAGGTCGTAATCCCACGCCCTCTTCATCGCGCACATGGATCCCCGGCACCTTGCGCAGGGCTTCATTCACATTGAAGACTCGGCTTTCTTCCAACGTCGCTGCATCAATCACCTGCGCTGACCCGGGACTATGGCTAACGCTGTTCGCGGTGCCAATCACATCCACGCGCGGCAGAGTGCGTTCCGCAGTTTCTTCAGCGCCGGTCTGCGCCGCAGTCTGAGCACATAACGCGCTGGCCGCCAATGCCAGAATGGTCAGCCCTGTCGGTCTGACCGAATGGCGTGAGGCGCTAGAACTCCCCATGAAAACTTCTCCCTCCTAAGCTACAGGAACCTGTAGAAACACGATTAATGCGAATCATTCTCGTTTATGTTTGCATCATAAGGCAAGTTTTTCTTGCAGTAAACTGATCGGCTGTAGGGTTTTTCTTCATTGAACTGATTTCGCCCAAATTCAATTTATTTAATGAAATCAATTATTTAATTCAATTCCCGGACAATGATCCACAGACTTTTCCACGAAAACTGTGGACAGGCTGCTAGCTCAACTATTTAATAAGCGGAAACATTTTCGGATCCCATGCCGCCGATCGCCCCCCACTCACTGCCATCGCCGCAAGCGTCGCCCTTTCGCAGCTTGTGCACGGACT
>JBEDGK010000136.1:0-2969 GCA_041174665.1 Pseudomonadota bacterium | reverse complement strand
GCTCTCTTATCCCGCAGGGTGGGGCGCAACATATTCACTGGAGACTCTCATGACTGACGCCGTCATCGTTTCGACCGCCCGCACCCCGCTGACCAAGTCCTGGAAAGGCGCTTTCAACATGACTCATGGGGCAACGCTGGGCGGCCATGCGCTGCAAGCGGCGATCTCGCGGGCAGGCATCGATCCGGCGCAAGTCGAAGACGTCATCATGGGCTGCGCCAATCCCGAAGGTGCGACTGGTTTTAATATCGCACGCCAGATTGCGTTGCGCGCCGGCTGCCCGGTCAGCGTGCCTGGCATGACCATCAACCGCTTTTGCTCCTCCGGTCTGCAAACGATCGCCACTGCAGCTCAACGCGTGATCGCGGGCGAGGGCGACATTTATGCTGCCGGCGGTGTGGAGTCTATCTCGTGTGTGCAGAACGAGATGAACATGCACATGGTGCAAGAGGGCTGGCTGAATGAGCACAAGCCGGCGATTTATTGGCCCATGCTGCAGACTGCCGAGACCGTCGCCAAACGTTACCACATCAGCCGTGAACGTCAGGATCAGTACGGCGTGCAGAGCCAGCAACGTGCCGCAGCCGCGCGTGCGGCGGGGAAGTTCGATGACGAGATTGTGCCGATCACCACAGTGATGGCCGTGGCCGACAAAGACACCGGTCAGATTGTCACTCGCGAGGTCACCGCCTCCGCCGACGAAGGCATACGCGCCGACACCACCTACGAAGGTGTGTCGCAGATCCGCACGGCGATTCCTGGTGGCGTGATCGCAGCTGGCAACGCCAGCCAGTTTTCGGATGGCTCATCGGTGGCGATCGTCATGAGCGACAAGGCGGCGGCCGCTGCGGGCAAGACACCGCTGGGCATTTTCCGCGGTTTCGCCGTCGCTGGCTGCGAGCCCGACGAGATGGGCATAGGTCCAGTGTTCGCTGTGCCCAAGCTGCTCAAAAAGGCGGGGCTGAAAGTGGAAGATATTGGTCTGTGGGAGCTGAACGAGGCGTTCGCTGTGCAGGTGCTTTATTGCGCGGACAAACTGGGCATCCCCATGGATCGTCTGAATGTGAATGGCGGCGCGATCGCGGTCGGTCACCCTTACGGCACCTCGGGGGCTCGCCTGACCGGCCATGCACTGATCGAAGGCAAGCGCCGCGGCGCAAAGTATGTGGTGGTCACGATGTGCATCGGCGGTGGGCAAGGTGCGGCCGGATTGTTCGAAGTCGTCTGATCGCAGCGCCACAGAATGTCATCGAAGATCCTGTCCAGGCGCGACCTGGACTTCCTGCTGTATGAGTGGCTGGATGCGGAATCGCTGACGACACGACGGCGTTTTTCTGACCACAACCGAGAGACTTTCGATGCGGTGCTCGATTTGTGCGAGCAGCTAGCCACCGAAAAATTCGCTACGCACAACAAAAAATCCGATCAGAACGAGCCCCAATTTGACGGCGAGCGCGTGAGCATCATTCCTGAAGTTGCCGAGGCGCTGAAAGCCTTCGCGGACGCCGGACTGGTGGCTGCGGGCATTGATTATGAACACGGCGGCATGCAACTGCCCTGTCTGATCGAGAAAGCCGGATTCGCCTGGTTCAAGGGGGCGAATGTCGCGACCTCGGCCTATGCGATGCTCAACATCGGCAATGCGAATACGCTGATCAAATGCGGTTCGGCTGAGCAGATCGCGCGCTATGCACAGCCGATTCTGGCAGGTCGTTTCTTCGGCACGATGTGCCTCTCCGAGCCTCAGGCAGGTTCCAGCCTGTCCGACATCACGACCCGTGCCGAGCCCGAGGCCGACGGCAGCTATCGGCTGCGCGGCAACAAGATGTGGATCTCCGGCGGCGAGCATGAGATGTCGGAGAACATCATTCATCTCGTGCTGGCCAAGGTGCCGGACTCGGATGGCAAGCTGATTCCCGGCGTGAGGGGTATTTCATTATTCGTCGTGCCCAAGTTTTTGGTGAATGACGATGGTGGCCTGGGTGAACGCAATGACGTCGTGCTGGCCGGCCTCAACCACAAGATGGGTTATCGCGGCACCACGAATACGCTGCTGAATTTTGGCGAGGGCAAGCATACGCCGGGCGGTAAGGCGGGCGCAGTCGGCTATCTGGTCGGGGAACTGCATCAGGGCCTCGCTGCAATGTTCAACATGATGAATGAAGCTCGAATTGCTGTCGGTCTGGGGGCCGTGATGCTGGGCTATGCCGGCTATCTGCATGCTCTAGACTATGCGCGCAATCGTCCGCAGGGCAGGCATCCACAAAACAAAGATCCGTCGAATCCGCAACTACCCATCATTCAACACACGGATGTTCGGCGCATGCTGCTCGCACAGAAGGCTTATGCCGAGGGGGGATTGGCACTGATTTTGTATTGCTCACTGCTGGTCGATGAAGAAAAGACCGCCGATAGCGAACAGACGCGGCAGGAAGCTACACTGCTGCTGGACATACTGACGCCGATCGCCAAGTCATGGCCATCACAATGGTGCCTGGAGGGGAATAACCTTGCGATACAGGTACATGGGGGCTACGGCTACACGCGCGAGTACGATGTCGAGCAAATGTATCGCGATAATCGGCTCAATCCTATTCATGAAGGGACGCACGGCATACAGGCGCTCGATCTGCTGGGGCGCAAGGTGGTGATGCGCGATGGTCGCGCGCTGGACCTGCTGTCCGCCCGGGTGATTGCGACACTCGCGCAAGCAGAGAATGGAACTCTCAAAGAGCTTGCCAGTGCATTGCGCAAGCGCTGGAAGCGCTTACTGGAAGTGACGCGCGCTCTGCACGAAGCGGGCGATCTCAATGTCACGCTCGCCAATGCGACACTGTATCTCGAAGCGTTTGGGCATATTGTCATCAGCTGGATCTGGTTGGAGCAGGCGCTTGCCGCGCAAAAGTCAGCAAAGCCCGACAGTGATTTTTATGCGGGAAAACTGCAGGCAGCCCAATGGTTTTTCCGAC
>JBEDGK010000135.1:0-3894 GCA_041174665.1 Pseudomonadota bacterium | reverse complement strand
GCTCGGTAACGGTGCTCAACTCGATCGAGTCCGAGCTGGCCTCGCTCACCGCCACCATGGTCGCCAGCGCAGACGATGAAACTGATGAGGAAGCAGGCATCGCGAAAGAGCAGACGCTGCTGGAACAGATCACGTCGCTGGCCGCGCGACTAGAGCAATTGGCGGTCGATAATGGCTACCGCTTTTCTGCGTCACAGGCCTACTTCAAGCTCGTACACTCGCGCATTGACGAGTTGCGCGAGAGGCGCATCGAGGGTGTTCCAACGATTGCCGAGTTCATGCAACGTCGCCTGACCCCGGCAATGAACACCTGTAGCGCAACCGCGCGCCGACAGGAAGTTCTTGGCGAGCGTCTGGCCAATACCAACTCACTGCTGCGCACGCGGGTCGGCATCCGACAAGAGCAGCAGAACAACAAGATCCTGCAATCGATGAACACGCGTGCGGCGCAGCAGCTGAGGCTGCAGCAGGCGGTAGAAGGCATATCGGTCGTGGCGATTTCTTATTACCTTGCGGGATTGGTTGGCTATACGGGCAAAGCGCTCAAGGCCTCGGGAATGAGGATCGACACTGATCTGGTCACTGGCATCTCGGTGCCGATTCTTGCGCTGGTGGTCTGGGTGGGATTGAATCGACTGCGCAAGCGCTTCAAGTAAACGCTCGACGTGGATACCTCATCCGCGCTCGCGGATGATGCGCTCCACGCCTTTGACGCGTTTGACGTTTCTTATCAGGCGCGCAAGATGAACGCGATCCTCGACTTGCAGCGTGAATTTCAGCTCGGTGAGACTGCTGCTGCGACTCTCATCCATGCCAACGTGCACGATGTTTGACCCGGATTCATTAATCTCCGCTGCGAGTCTGGCCAGCGCACCTTTTTCGTCCTGTAGCAGCACCCGGACACGGCAATCGAAACGCCGAGCGTGATCGGCCGCCCAGCTGACGGCGATCCAGCGTCCCTGATCTTTGGCGCGCAAGCGCTTGGCCACGCCGCAGTCGGCAACATGAATATGAAGCATTTGATCACGTTTCAGATGACCGGTCAGTGCGTCTCCGGGGATCGGCAGGCAGCAGGGTGCGTACTGCACCGAGGTCGCGGGTTCGCGGCCAGAAATAATCACCGGTTTGATCGCTCGCTCGGCTTCGGGGCTGGTTGTCGGTTTGCCTTTCTCGTCGCCTGCGACGAGACCTTGGATATGCCGCGCAACCAGCATGGCCATCCGCTTGCCGACACCAATCTCGGCGTACAGATTGCTGATGGATTTCGCGCTAGTCTCGCTGACCAGACGATCCGCGATGGGTGCGGGTAGTTTCGCGGGCAATTCGAGCAGAGCGAGTGATTGTTCGAGCAACATGCGTCCCAGATCGATCGCTTCTTCGCGGTCGATAGTGCGCAGATGATGCCGTATCGCCGAGCGCGCCTTGCCGGTGCGTACAAAGGTCAGCCAGTTCGGTGTCGGTCGCGCGTCGTTCGAGACCTCGATGGCCACGATATCGCCATTGCGAAGCTCGGTTTTCAGCGGTGACTGTTCATGATTTATGCGAGCTGACACGGCATGGTCACCAATGTCGGTGTGGATGGTGTAGGCAAAGTCGAGTGCGGTGGCGCCTCGGGGCAGCGCAATGATGGTGGATTTGGGCGTGAACACGTAAACCGAATCCGGAAAGAGATCGACCTTCACATGCTCCAGGAATTCGGCCGAGTCGCCGGTCTGGTGCTGAATGTCGAGCAGTGACTGCAGCCAAGCATGCGTGCGCTGCTGCAGGTCGGTCAGTTCGCTTTCTTCGTTCTTGTACAACCAATGCGCGGCAACGCCAGCCTCGGCAACCTGGTGCATCTCGCGCGTGCGGATCTGGAACTCTACGGGTGTGCCGTAAGGCCCAATCAGTGTGGTGTGCAGCGATTGGTAGCCATTGAGCTTCGGTATTGCGATGTAGTCCTTGAACTTGCCCGGCATGGGCTTGAACATCGCATGCAGCGTACCCAACGCAACGTAGCATTGCTCGAAGCTGTCGACCACGATGCGAAAGCCATATACATCCAGCACCTGAGAGAAGCTCAAGTGCTTGTTGCGCATCTTGCGGTAGATGCCGTAGAGCGTCTTTTCGCGACCGTAAACACCGGCTGTGATGCCGCCACTCGCGAGCCCCTCTTTGACCGTCTGCATGATCTTGCCGACCACTTCGCGGCGGTTTCCGCGTGCGGCCCTCACGGCCTTGGCGATCGTGCGATAGCGCAGCGGATGCAGGTGCGAGAAAGCCAGCTCCTGCAGCTCGCGATAAATGTTGTTTAGCCCGAGCCGATGGGCAATCGGAACATAGACCTCCATCGTCTCGCGCGCGATCCGGCGTTGCTTGTCTGCGGACATTGCATCCAGCGTGCGCATGTTATGCAGGCGGTCGGCGAGTTTGACCAGAATGACGCGCACATCGCGCGCCATCGCCAGCAGCATCTTGCGGAAGTTCTCGGCCTGTTGCTCGACCTGGGTCTGGAATTCGATCTTGTCGAGTTTGGATAGCCCATCCACCAGCGATGCCACTGGCGCACCGAAGCGCTCGATCAGTTCGTCTTTCTTGACATCCTGATCTTCCATCACATCGTGCAACAGAGCCGCCATGATCGCCTGCGCATCGAGTTTCCACTCGGCGCAGATTTCAGCGACGGCGATAGGATGAGAGATGTAAGGCTCGCCAGACTTGCGCACCTGCCCGAGGTGCATCTCGTCAGAGAAGCGGTAGGCTTCTTTGATCTTTTTCAGCTCCGAGGGGCTCAGGTACTCCGAGAGGCGGGTGGTCAGCTGGGTGACCGAGGCCACGCCTACGGCGCCTGGAGCATTCTGCTCGGGCGCTGACAGGGATTTGGACGACGCAGGGGGATTGTTCTTCCGGCTAGCGGAAGGGGCGGCAGTGTCAGCGGATGGCGGGTTCATCTGCGGGCCGACCCGAGATCATGAGCGCTCAGCTCAGCTAGGTACTTTCTTGAGCATTTCAAGGCCGACATAGCCACTGGCCACTTCGCGCAGTGCCGTGACCGTGGCCTTGTCGTCGGAATGGACCTTCGCGGTATGCCCTTGCAGCAGTTGGCGCGCACGATAGGTTGCGACCAGCGTAAGCTGAAATCGGTTGGGTATCTTCTTCAAGCAATCTTCGACGGTGATGCGTGCCATATGGTCTCCAGAATCCGGATCAGTGTCAGTGTCAGTGTCAGTGTCAGTTCGGTGCTGCGAGGATGCCTAAATCGGCAAACAGAGAGAGGTTTCGTTTAGCTTGCTGCGAGAAGCGGCAACGTGAAGCCTCGACAATGGCTGTCAGCTGGGACAACGCGGTGTCAAATTCAGTGTTGATAATAACATACTCGAACTCTGGCGCATGGGCGATCTCCCCGCTGGCGGCCTGTACTCTCCGGGCGATCACGTCGTCGGCATCTTGCGCTCGTTTCTTCAGCCTTTGCTCCAGCGTCGGTAGTGAAGGGGGAAGTATGAAAATACCCACCGCCTCGGGGAAATGCCGGCGGACTTGCTGTGCGCCCTGCCAGTCAATCTCAAGCAGCACATCCAGCCCGTTGCGGGTCTGCTCCTCGATCATCAGACGCGAAGTGCCGTAATGATTCCCGTGGACCTTGGCATGTTCGAGAAACTCACCGCGCTGCTGTCTGTCGATGAAATCCTGCTCGCTCAGAAAAAAATACTCCCGACCATGCATCTCCCCCGGACGCGGTGCGCGCGTGGTGCACGAGATGGACAGTTTGATCGAGGGATCTTTTGCCAGCAATGCATTGACCAGCGAGGATTTGCCCGCGCCTGAGGGTGCGGCGACGATGAAAAGGCTGCCGAACGAGGGCTGGCCCATCGTGGTGGAGCGTGCTGGAGCGGACGTCGGTGAATTCATTCGAGG
>JBEDGK010000134.1:0-2827 GCA_041174665.1 Pseudomonadota bacterium | reverse complement strand
GGTCGCAAGGTTGGCATGATGCGCATCTTTACGGATGACGGGGATTCGATCCCTGTGACCGTGCTGGATGTCTCTGACAACCGCGTGACACAAATCAAAACGCCTGAAACCGACGGATACTCTGCCGTCCAGGTCACCTTCGGCAAACGCCGAGCCTCCCGCGTTAACAAGGCTGAGGCGGGCCATCTGGCCAAAGCTGGCGTTGAGGCAGGTACTGTCCTCAAGGAATTTCCTGTCGATCCCGCCAAGGCATCCGAGTTCAAGCCGGGTGACACCATCGCGGTCAGTTTGTTCGAAGCCGGCCAAAAGGTTGACATCCAGGGTGTCACTATCGGTAAAGGCTACGCCGGCACCATCAAGCGCTATCACTTCCGTTCAGGGCGAGCCACTCACGGTAACTCTCGCTCTCACAATGTGCCTGGTTCCATTGGTATGGCGCAGGATCCGGGCCGTGTTTTTCCAGGCAAGCGTATGACTGGCCATATGGGTGATGTCACTCGCACCGTGCAAAACCTTGAGATCGCTCGCGTCGATGCCGAGCGACATCTGATCCTGGTCAAGGGTGCGGTTCCTGGTGCCAAGAATGGCCAGGTCGTACTGCTGCCGGCCGTCAAAGTCAAAGCAAAGAAGGGGGGCTAAGCGATGGAACTCAAGCTCCTGAACGCGCAAGGGCAGGCGTCGTCCAACGTCGCTGCGCCGGACACTATCTTCGGCCGTGACTACAACGAAGCACTGATCCATCAGCTCGTGGTTGCCTATCAGGCGAACGCTCGTAGCGGCAACCGCAAGCAAAAAGATCGCGAAGAAGTCGCGCACACCACCAAGAAGCCGTGGCGTCAAAAGGGTACGGGCCGTGCACGTGCCGGTATGTCATCTTCGCCGATCTGGCGTGGAGGCGGTCGCACCTTCCCGAACTCGCCTGACGAGAACTTCTCACAAAAGCTCAACAAGAAAATGTATCGCGCAGGTGTTTGCTCGATCTTGTCGCAACTGGCGCGCGAGGGCCGTCTCTCAGTGATCGAGGGCCTGTCTGTTGAGGCGCCCAAGACCAAGTTGCTTGCGCAAAAGCTCAAGACCATGGGGCTGGATTCCGTGCTGGTCATTACCGATAACCTGGACGAAAACTTGTTGCTGGCCTCCCGCAATCTGCCCAACGTACTGATTTGCGAACCACGTCAGGCCGATCCTGTGTCGCTGGTGTTCTTCAAGAAGGTGCTTATCACCAAGCCGGCACTGGCAAAGATTGAGGAGATGCTGGCATGAGCGCAGTCATCAAACATAGTGAAGAGCGCCTGATGAAGGTTTTGCTCGCTCCTGTGATTTCGGAGAAGGCGACATTCGTGGCAGAGAAGAACGAGCAGGTTGTGTTCCTCGTGACGTCCGATGCGACCAAGCCAGAGATCAAAGCCGCGGTCGAGCTGCTGTTCAAGGTGCAGGTCGATTCGGTGCAGGTATCGAATCGTCCGGGCAAAGTCAAGCGCGCTGGCCGTTTTACCGGTCGCCGTAACCAGACCCGTCGCGCATTTGTCTGCCTGAAGCCCGGTCAGGAAATCAACTTCACCGAGGAGGCTAAATAATGGCACTCGTTAAGTTAAAGCCGACCTCGCCCGGCCGTCGCGGCATGGTGAAGGTAGTCAATCCCGATCTCTACAAGGGTCGTCCGCACACCGGCCTGATTGAGAAAAAATCAAAGAGTGCAGGTCGCAACAACAACGGTCACATCACTACCCGTCATCTGGGCGGTGGTCACAAGCAGCACTACCGGGTTGTTGACTTCCGTCGTAACAAGGACGGGATTCCCGCGAAAGTCGAGCGTCTTGAGTACGACCCGAACCGCAGCGCGCATATTGCACTGCTCTGCTATGCAGATGGCGAGCGCCGTTACATCATCGCCAGCAAAGGCATGGCGGTAGGCGACCAGCTTATGAACGGGCCTGAAGCACCGATTAAACCGGGCAACTGCCTACCTATCCGCAATATTCCGGTTGGTACAACGATGCATTGCGTCGAGATGATGCCCGGCAAAGGAGCGCAAATTGCGCGCACTGCAGGTGCGGGTGTCGTGCTGATGGCGCGCGAAGGCATTTACGCTCAGGTTCGTCTGCGTTCTGGCGAAGTTCGCCGCATTCACGTGGAGTGTCGCGCAACCGTCGGCGAAGTGGGCAATGGTGAACATAACCTGCGCAAGATCGGCAAGGCCGGTGCGACGCGCTGGCGCGGTATCCGCCCGACCGTCCGCGGTGTGGCGATGAACCCGATCGATCACCCGCACGGTGGTGGCGAAGGCAGGACGGCAGCAGGTCGCCATCCGGTGTCGCCGTGGGGTCAGCAGACCAAAGGCAAGAAGACGCGTCGCAACAAGCGCACAACGTCGATGATTGTCTCGCGTCGCGGCAAGAAATAAGGGGTAAGACATGGGACGTTCATTGAAAAAAGGGCCGTTTTGCGACGCCCACCTGCTGAAAAAAGTCGAGACGGCGCAAGCCACTCGCGACAAGAAGCCGATCAAGACTTGGTCGCGTCGTTCGACCATCATGCCGGACTTCATTGGCCTGACGATCGCAGTCCACAATGGCAAGCAGCATGTGCCTGTCTATGTGTCCGAGAACATGGTCGGTCACAAGCTCGGCGAATTCGCGCTGACCCGTACTTTTAAGGGTCACGCCGCCGACAAGAAGGCCAAGAAATAAGGTGCGATGATGGAAACTAAAGCTACTCTCCGCAGCGCGCGTCTGTCGGCACAGAAGGGCCGCCTTGTTGCTGACCTGATTCGCGGTAAAAAGGTCGAGCAGGCGCTCAACATTTTGACTTTCAGCCCTAAAAAAGG
>JBEDGK010000133.1:0-14738 GCA_041174665.1 Pseudomonadota bacterium | reverse complement strand
CAATCAACCAGTCTGCCTCCACCGCGTAACGGCCCTCGGGCGTCTCGACCTGCAGGTGCACATGGTCGTCATGCGGCTGCACATAGACCACTTTGTTTTTCCATCGCAGGTTTACGCCGGCTTCCGCAGCGCGCTTGACCAGATACTCTTCCAGGTAATACTGCTGCAGATTAACCATGCCGGGACGCTTGTAACCCGGCTGCGGCCTCAGGTTGAAGCTGAACACTTCCTGATTGCGGAAAAAGGTGCGACCCACGTCCCATCCCACACCCTTGCTGACGACGGCATCGCCGCACCCCAGACGATCGAGAATTTCTAGCGTGCGCTTCGCGTAGCACAGTCCGCGCGAACCAACCGACACCGTGTCATCCTCATCGAGCAGCAGCACGGGAATACCCTGCTGGCGAGCGTCGATCGCAGCTGCCAGCCCCACCGGGCCGGCACCCACGATGACCAACGGATGACGATGGGCCGGGCCACCCTTCAGCTCGGAGGGCGTTTCGTAGGCAAACTTGTTGTAGGTGTAGGTTTGATGCATGTTGCGCTTTCAGGCGTTATGTCTGACGTAGCCAGCTCAGCTCTGCAGCGCATGCCACATTTCTTTGTCGCGCTCCGCGGTCCAGATGCGCGGGTGCTTGATGCCTTTGGCCTCGTCTACCGCGCGGGTGACGTCGAAGGGAAGACAGTGCTCGTAAATGAATACATGACCGAACTTGCCATCCATGTGACGACGCACGTGCGCCATGGCGCCCTTCAGGTCATAACCCGCCTGCACCGCCTCTTTGGCACTGGATAGCAAGGTGGTCACGAAATCTTTGGTGTAATCCAGTCCCTGGTTGACCTGCTCGGGATTCATCAGCGCCGGCCCGCGCCCGGGCACCAGCTTTTGCGCACCCATGGAGCGCAGCACTTCCAGCGTCTGCGGCCATTCCTCAAGTTGCGCATCGCCGGTATAAGCAGCCGCCTCGTACTCGACCAGATCGCCAGAGAACAGTACCTTTTGCGAAGGTATCCAGACGATGGTGTCCCCCTTGGTATGCCCCATGCCGACATGCATGATCCTGACCTCGAGCTTGCCCATGAAGAGCGTCATCTCGCGCTCGAACACCAGCGTCGGCCAAGTCAGCCCGGGCACCGACTCCACACCGGCAAACAGACGGGGGAAGCGGTCGATCTCGGATTGCATGTCCTGCTCGCCACGTTCGACGATCAGTTCGTAGGTGCCGCGCGAGGCAATCACCTGCTGCGCACCCTCCTTGACATAGGCCGACGCACCCAACACTCGCACCGCGTGGTAGTGCGTCAGCGTCACGTATTTGATCGGCAAGTCGGTGATCTCTCGGATGTGTTTGATCAGCGCCTGCGCCATCACCGGAGTGGCCGTGGTGTCGATCACCATCACCGAATCGTCACCGATGATCACGCCAGAGTTCGGATCGCCCTCGGCGGTGTACGCATACGCATTGTCAGACAGCTTGATGAAACTGGTCTTTTTTTCTTCTAGGTCAGCTTGCGAGGCGAAGGGCTTGGCGCTCATGGTGGTCTCCGGATCAGGCAGCTCACCGGGATGCGGGTCGCTGTTCATTATTTGTCTTTAAGAGTAAGATGCAGTTCGTCTTTAGTCAACTCGTTTGTCATTGACGAACGACGATGGATGAGCACTCACCAGGAACCGACCCGGCCTTAGCAAATCGACAGCATGACCAAGACAGCGCTATCTCCCTCAGAAAAGAGCCGCCGCGGCATACAGTCGATCGAGATCGGCGGACGCTTACTGACCGCGCTGGTCGAGGAAGGTGGCCCGATGAGCCTGAGCGACTTGGCCCGCAAGGCTGGCATGCCATCGGCGAAGGCACATCCTTATCTGGTGAGCTTCGGGAGTTTCGGCCTGATCGAACAAGATCCTCTGACGGGTCGCTACGAGCTGGGTCCCTTTGCGCTGCAACTCGGATTGATCAGTCTGCAACTGCTTGATCCGGTACGTATCGCGATACCCATGATCACTCAGCTGGCCGCAGAGATCGATCAGACGATAGGCTTGTCGGTACTGGGCAATCAGGGTCCGACCATCATCTACATTGCAGAGTCCAGCTATCCCATTCACGTCAACATGCGCACCGGCACGGTTATGTCGATACAATCGACCGCCACTGGCAGAGTATTTGCTGCCTTCCTGCCGCCCCGCCAGGTCGAGCGCATGATCGATCACGAAAAGCGCAATGGCATCGCCAGCGCTTTCGGCGCGCCTCGTCAGAAGGCCCGCGCGCTGGACGACATATTGGCGGATGTGCGCAAACGCGGCATGGCACGGGTACAGGGCGAGCCGATTCCCGGCATCAATGCCGTCTGCGCGCCCGTGTTTGAACATACCGGTGGCATCCGACTAGGCATCACCGCGATCGGCCCCTCGGGCAGTTTCGATGTGAGCTGGAATGGAGAGATCGCGCGCCGAGTGATGTCGTGCGCGCACGATGTGTCGCGGCGGCTAGGTTACGATGGCCGTTGAATCGAGGTTGCACCCCGGCCGGCAGACTCATGCGGTTTCCGGTAGGATTTCCATATGGCACACTGCTGATCCGGAGGCACAATGAATCACCTACTGACCGCTCTGAGCATCGTGCTCATTTCAGCAACGGCGCACGCAACGGAATGGAAACTGATCTCTGAAACCGAAGACAAAGACAAGATCACCAGCTGGTATGTGGACATGACCAGCATCGTTCGCGAGGAAGAATACCTGCGCGCCTTCCTGCGCACCTCATGGTCAGCGCCTCAGTACGGACCGGACAAGACGCCCTATCAGTCGTCGACCTACGTGAATTATTTTGACTGCGACACAGGGAAGATCGCCTACACCGGGAACAGCTACTTCATATCCACCGAGCCAGAGGGCAAGCCCGTGCATCAGGAGCCCGAGCAGCCGGTCACGAAACTGAAATTCCATCGAGTGAAGCCGGGATCGGCTGGCGAGGCCCGGATGCTTTTTGTCTGCAAATTCCGCTCAAAGAATTTCAATGCACAGCGCTCGGGGTTGATAAACGCAGGGTGAAGATACCGGACGTCCCCGAGCACATGGCCCACCTCCTTGCAACCGGCTTGCAGTCAAACGTTATCTACCGCTACCGTCAACCCTTTGGCGCTAGCCATGGATAGTTGAACGTCACCGGTCAGCTGTCCACCCTCTTCGATCACCAGCTTCTCATACCGAACCTTGCCGCTCACACGGCCGGTTGCATGCACCACCAGTTTTTGCCTGACGGTGAGATCACCAGCGAATTCGCCACGGATCTCTGCGACGTCCGACTCGGCGTTGCCGACGAACGTGCCTCGATCCGAAATCTGGATGACCCGTGAGCAGATTGTCGCCTCAACGCGCCCTTCAACAACCAGCGTATCGCAATCGGTAATTTCAACGCCTCTGAGCTTGATATTGGAGCCCACGATCAATTTGCTGTTGGTGACTGGATTTATCGATGAATTCGCTGCTGTATTTGCCGCTGTACCGTTTGATACCAGCGATGCTGATGCGATGGACACCGGTAACACACGAGGACCACTGACGGTCGCCGGCACGGTCACGACCGCCGCGGATTCCGACTTATCCACGACTGGCTGCATGGTCCCGCTGTGGGCACTGTTATCGCGCTTGATGAAAAATTTTTCTGACTTGAGCATGACATCTCCTGAATCGGCGTAAAAGCGCAGCACCAAGTACCGCGCACTGCCTCCTTCGGCCCTTGCTCTGAGCCAAAGTTCCCCGCGATCAGGAGCACCGCAAAGAAAATTTATCAACACCGCGCCACTGCGGATGACAGGCATGGTGTGCAGCCAAAAAAAAACCGCAGCAAGGGCTGCGGTTTGTTCGTCTGCAGGATGCTAAATCACACGCGACGCTTGTACTCACCGGTACGGGTGTCGATCTCGATCTTGTCGCCCTGATCAACAAACAGCGGCACGGACACCTCGAAACCGGTCGCGATTTTCGCCGGCTTGAGTACCTTGCCCGAGGTGTCGCCTTTGACCGCCGGTTCGGTGTAGGTGATCTCGCGAACGACGGTGGTCGGCAGTTCGACGGAAATGGCCTTTTCGTCGTAGAACACCACCTCGCAAGCCATGCCATCTTCGAGATAGTGAATCGCGTCGCCCATGTTCTCGGATTCAACCTCATACTGGTTGTAGTCGGCGTCCATGAATACATACAATGGATCGGCAAAGTACGAGTAGGTGGCTTCCTTGCGGTCAAGGACGACCACGTCGAACTTCTCATCCGACTTGTAGACCGCTTCCTGCGCGCCCTCGGTCAGCAAGTTCTTCATTTTCATCTTGACCACGGAAGCATTGCGGCCCGATTTCGAGAATTCGGTTCTGGTGACTACCATCGGCTGGCCGGAGACCATCACGACATTGCCGACTCGGATTTCTTGTGCAGTTTTCATAATGATTGAGAATAGTCCTGAGGATGACGTCTCCCCTGGCACTTGCGATGGCTAGCGCGCATGACGCATGATGGCTGCTAGTTTTGTCAACACTCGCCTCGGAAAAACCGACGGATTTTACCTGATTTTGCTCGCAAACTCGATCACTGACTGCGATAGTTCGCCCGCAGAGGCTGCACTCGCTGCCCAATGACACGCATGAGCTTCCCATTCAGGCAAGTTTGCGCAGAGTGCTGGCCAGTCGGATAACTCTACAGCAGCCGAGTCGGCATTCCACCACTGCGCGAACGAGCGCACGCGCGCTGCCAATTCTGTCACCAAACCAGCAAGGGATGTATCCAAAAAAGCTTCCAGCTTGGCCTGCTGCGCACCCTCCGCTTGCGGGTACAACTGCCAGACGAACGGGCGCTCTGCCCAGTGCGCCCGAATCAGACTGTCTTCGCCACGGACGAAGTTCAGGTCACAACTCCACAGCAGCCTGTCATAGTCATCGGGTTCAAGAAAAGGCACCACGACCAGCGTGAGATTGCCACGTGTGGAACGCGCGCCGGGTATTGCAGGCCTGTTGAGCCGTCGCGCAATGACGTCCCCAGCGACACCCTCTGGCACAAGACAAGTGACGCGGGGCCCTGACTGCATCGCATCAAGCAAAGCGTCCAACGGCGCATGCGGGTAGCAGAACATGGACACCAGCAAGTCATCTATCGGGCTGTCTGTCGGATGGATGCCAATACGTGCCAGAAAACCGGCTCTGGCCTGCGCATCAAATGCCGCGCGTGCTGAGCTCAAGTCCGGCTCGCGTATCAAGCCGCCCAGCCCCGGCTCAAAACCCGGAAAGTAGAAGTACTGTGTGAGCGGCAGCCGGGGATGCGGCGAAGGCAGCGCATGACTGCCCTTCACCCAAGGCTCAGCAGATAAATACTCGAGGTTGATCCATGCCCGGCGAGGTTCAGTCCGGGCCAGCGCAGCGAGCATGGGCTCAGGCATCCTGCATCCAAATGCCTCAATGACCAGATCTGCAGGCGCGTACGCCTCAGAAGCAGCTTCATCCCAGTGCATCACGGTGAAACCATCCAGAGGCTGCGCCCGCCGCGCGGTATCAAGCTTAGGTCGAAGTCGGCGCAGGCAAGCAAGATCATCTATCCACAGACACACAGACAAATTATGTCGCGTCAGTGCTCGCGCCAACCGCCAGCACACGCCGGCATCACCAAAATTATCGATGACCTTACAAAAAATATCTGCAGATTTAATGGTATTCATGCAGAAGAAATCAGCGTGCTGCCACAAGCGAGGTGCTGACCTACACGTGTTCGCAGGCGCGCGCCATCATGACTGCTCGGCCACTTCGCGCAACGCCCGCTCAAACATCTCTACCGGTTGACCGCCCTGCACCAGATAGCGGCCGTTGATTATCACGGACGGCACGGAATGGATGCCCTGTGACAGATACAGCTGTTCGCGCTGCCGTACCTCGTCAGTGAACTCCTCACAGGTCAGCACCTCGGCAGCCCGCGCTCGATCGAGCCCGGCTCGCTCCACCACCTCCAGCAGTACCGAGTGATCAGCGGGATTTTCACCGCGCGTGAAATAAGCTTCCAGTAATGCGCGCTTCAGCCTGTGCTGCCCCCCGGCCTTGTCCTCGGTCTCTGCCCAGTGCAGCAAGCGATGCGCATCGAAGGTGTTCACGATGCGCTTGCGATCATTGAAGGCAAAGCCGAGTTCCGCGCCGCGTGCCGCAATGCGCGCCTGATTTTGTGCGACCTGCTCCGCCGAGATCTGGTACTTGCGCATCAGATGATCGGTCACATCCTCACCTTCGGGCCCCATCTGCGGATTCAGCTCGAAAGGCTGAAAATGCAGCTCCACATCGACCAGGTCTCTCACCCGATCGATTGCCCGCTCCAGCGAGGCCAAGCCAACCGCACACCACGGGCAGGCGATATCTGACACAAAATCAATCTTGATGGGATTCATTCGCAGCTCGATGATGAAGAAAATCGTGTTTGGATGCTAGCATGTCACTATCTGAGCTGCAGGCGATAGTTAAACGCCGGTATCGCCAGTTACCACCCTTTTCTGTCAACATTAACGCCCCCACAGCATGAAAAAGAAGTCGCTCCTCTCACTGATAATGTTTGCACTTTGCTGCGCCGCGACGGCTGCGGAACCTGCCGCGCCAGTGGTCGGCGTGGAGCCCCAGCCGGTCGGACAAACCGCGAGCGGGGCCACTCCCGGGTCACCCCCCCCGGGCGCAGGGCTTGACGACTTTGGCTTCGCGCACTCGTCCGCACAGCCGTCCGGCCCAGCTGACCCCGCAGCCCGCGATGACGAATATCGCAGTGCGGCTCAGCCGATGCCGGCGCTGGAGGGGTTCTAACCGAGGCATCCTTTGCCGCTGCCCTGCGGTGCAGTTGCCATCACTGATGGCGGCTGTTAGGGTGCGGGTTTGCCGCCCGCTCTCCACTAATTCAAAAATGAAATCATCGTCGCGCCGCAAGGCCCTTCAGCGAGTCGGCTCGGTTCTGGGATCAGATACCCGTCTGACAGGAACGCTGCAGGTCGATGAAAATATTCGCATCGACGGCCGCCTGGATGGGAATGTCGAGCAATCGGACGGCGAGGACCGATGGCTGATCATCGGTCCGACCGCTGAAATTCGCGGCGATATCCGCGCCCAGCATGTCAGCGTTGGTGGCAAGGTCGTTGGTAATATTTTCGCCAGCGGCAATGTCGAGCTGACCAACGGCTCCGAGGTGCGAGGCAATATCAGCCACCGGTCCATCACCGTCGAGCCGGGCGCGAGTGTGCATGGTCAGTTGATCGCGATGGATCCTCCTCAATCCGAGATGCCAATCGCAGCTTCGTCTGCAACGACTGACGCTGGCCAGACCTGACCGAGCCGGGCTCTCGGACTGTTCAGATGCCGATACACATACAGACCACGATCTTCATGATCTGCATAGCCTATCTGGTTGTGCATGGCGTGATCTGGTTCGCGCTCTCCGAGCAGCGCAACCTTCAGGTGTGGCTGTGGTGTTCCTCCGGCTTGCTCAGCGGCGTGTCCATCGTGTTTCTTTCGATGCGCGATCTGTTCGGTGAATTCCTCTTTTTGTACGTGGGTCAGCTGCTCATGTTGGGCGGTAACATGGGGCGCTGCATCGCGCTGAGGCTGTTCTTGCCTGAATCTGTCCGCCCTGCAGTCGTGGCTCACACCGTCGCTGCACTGGGTTATTACCTCTGGATTGCCTTTGCCTATGAGGCGGGCACGCCCGACGGTCCATTGTCGGTGATTTTCTTCGGGTTTTACGCCATCGTTTGTTTCGATTATTTTCTGGCAGGCTCACGCATCCATCAGCACCTGCAGACACTCGGCCCACGCCTACTCATGATTGGCGGACTGGCATTTTGCAGCTCGCTCGGGTTCAAGGCGATTCTTGTGGCTGCAGGTCTGGGCGCGGACGGCATTTATGCGCCGGGCATTGACCAGTATGTGATGATCGCCGGTCAGTTCATCGCGATCACTCTGGTAAATATCGGTTTCCTGAGAATTTTTCTCGATCTGCGCGAGCAAAAGAACCTTGAAACAGAACGCAATCTGGCCGCAGCCGAGGCTCAGGCCGGCCTGCTGACGCGTCACCGCGAGGAGCTGCAGCTGCTGCTAACCGAGCGCGAGGAAATCATTCGACAGCTGACCCTGTCGAACAAGACCGCCGGCATGGGTGCCCTGGTCGCGAGCCTGGCACACGAACTGAACCAACCCTTGTGCGCAATTCGTCTCAATGCGCAGCTGGTCGAGCGTAAGCTGAACGACCCCGAGGTTGATGTGCAAGGAGCGCGCAAATTCCTGGACTCGGTCATCGCGGACAATCGTCGCGCGGCCAATATCATCACCAAGCTGCGCAACATGTTCGAGCATTCAAACAAAGAACATGGGCTGATCCACCTCGACGAGCTAGTGAGAGATACGCTGGCCCTGGTGGAACCCCGCGCACTCCATGAAAATGTGACCATTCATTCCCGGTTGGAGAGCGAGCTCAGCCTGCAAGGCGATTCCACCCAGCTTCAGCAAGTCATACTCAATTTGCTGAACAATGCGCTCGATGCACTCATGCTCATTCAAACCGACCATAAAACCATTGGCGTGCGTACTGAGAATATCGGCGGGCGGCTGGTTCTGCATGTCACCGACAATGGCGTCGGCATACCGGAAGATTTGAAGCCCTCGGTGTTTGAACTGTTCAAGACCAACAAGGCACAGGGCATGGGAGTCGGTTTGTGGCTGTCGCGCACCGTGATCAATGCGCACCGTGGCGATATCCGCTTTCAGAGTCGTGAAGGCGAAGGCACGCACTTCGAGGTCGAGCTCCCGGTCGGCTAACCCTGAACAGCGCTAAACCTGCAGCGGTGCTGACAGGTACTTTATAATCCGAAGTACTCCTTGAACGCGACGACTGCTCGGCCCACGAAATGATCGCCATACAGCCCCGCTCCTCCTCACCATCATTGGCCCTGTTGCTGGCCATACTGCTGGGCCCTCTCTGCACCCTCCCCGCGGACGCTGCAGTGTATCAGTGCACCATTCCCAAATTACGAGGCAATGACTTTGTCTGTCGCGAATATCCGAACCTGTGCAACTTCATTTTTGTGATTGATGAGCGCACTCAGCGAGTCTCGCGGCGTGACTCAGGCAAGGACAAGCCAGTCCCAGTCACGGTCGACAAATGGGAAGAGAACAAGATCATTGCGCATGAGGACCTGACGCGTACCGATAGTCGCTTCATTGAGCAGTATTTCTACAAGATCGAGCTGGATAGCGGTAATTTTCTTTTTGCGAATGAATATGTGACCAACAAAGGTCGGTATCTGACCCAAGAAGATATCAAACTCGCCGATCCAAAATCCTTCGGCTACTACAAGCCCAGGCTTTTCTCAGAGCGTGGACGCTGCACACTTAAACCCAAAGACTGAGCATCCTGCTCAACTCATCCATGTCCAGCCAACCAGTCCGACGCTACCGCTACTACGATCTGCTGCTGGCTGCATTCGTCACCGTACTGATTTGCTCTAATGTGATCGGTGCGGGCAAGGCCGCCGTGATAACGCTGCCGGTGCTGGGCGAAGTAACCTACGGCGCGGGCATACTCTTCTTCCCGATCTCTTACCTGTTCGGTGACATACTCACCGAAGTCTACGGTTATGCGCATGACCGCCGCGCGGTGTGGGCGGGTTTTGCGGCGCTGGTGTTTGCCGCCATCATGTCGCTCGTGGTCGTGTCGCTGACCCCGGCCAGCAATGAGTACATGGTCAGCTATCAGCAAGGGCTCGAGACCGTGTTCGGTAATACCTGGCGGATTATCGTCGCATCGATCACCGCATTCTGGGCCGGCAGTCTCGCCAATGCCTACGTGATGGCAAAGATGAAGATCTGGTCGGGCGGGCGCTTCCTGTGGATGCGTACCATTGGCTCGACCGCGGTGGGCGAGGCGATCGATTCATCGCTGTTCTACATGATGGCTTTTTATGCGATCTGGCCGACCGAACAAGTGATCTCTGTCGCTATCGCTCAGTATTTCCTCAAGACTGGTTGGGAAGTGGTCATGACACCGGTCACCTACCAGGTCATCGGCTGGCTCAAGCGCAAGGAAGAAGAAGACTATCTGGATATCGGAACGGATTTCAATCCCTTCCGTGTGAAGGTCTGATACCTGTCTGATATTACTCCTGCAAAAACAAAGGCCGCCGTGATCACGCCACGGCGGCCTTTGTGTTTCCTCAGATGACTCACCTGGCCATTGCTGGCTCAGTGATCTTGTCCAAAGCCTCGGACAAGTGCTCGATTGCGCGGTCGACATGCGTGAGCTTTTCCAGACCAAACAGACCAAGGCGGAAAGTACGGAAATCGCTGCGCTCACCGACTTGCAAGGGTACGCCGGCTGCTGTCTGCAGACCCACTTCCATGAATTTCTTGCCATTCTGAATCTCGGGGTCGGTGGTGTAGCTGACCACCACGCAGGGAGCCTGATAACCCGGCGCTGCGACGCTCTTGAAACCTTTCGATTCGAGAAGTTTACGCACTCTGCCGCCGAGATCTTCCTGCGCTTTTTTCAGTTGCGCAAAACCGATCGCTCGTGTCTCTTTCATGGTATCGCGCAGCACGCGCAGCGAATCCGTGGGCATCGTGGTGTGGTAGATGTGAGAGCCTTTTTCATAGGTCTCGACGACCTGCAGCCATTTTTTCAGATCGCAGGAATAGCTCGTGCTAGTGGTCGACTCGATCTTCTGACGAGCGCGCTCGCTCATTGCGATCAGTGCGCAGCACGGTGAGCTGCTCCAGCCTTTTTGCGGTGCGCTGACGATGACGTCTACCTTGGACGCCACCATATCAACCCACATCGCGCCGGAGGCGATGCAATCAAGCACGAACAAGCCGTCCACCGCTTGCACTGCCTCGCCGATCGCCCGCAGATAATCATTCGGCAGGATCATGCCGGCCGAGGTCTCGACATGCGGCGCGAACACGACCGCGGGCTTGTTCTCGCGGATCCAGGCGGTAACCTCTTCGACAGGGGGTGGCGCGTAGGCACCCTCGAAACCTTCCGCCGGCTGGCGGCCCTGAATCACGTGGAGCTGATTCGAGATGTGGCCCATCTCGAAAATCTGGGTCCAGCGATAGCTGAACCAGCCGTTACGGATGACGAGGCACTTGTTGTCTGTAGCAAACTGGCGCGCGACCGCTTCCATTCCGTAGGTGCCGCTGCCTGGAACGACAATGGCCGACCTTGCGTTGTACACCTCTTTGAGGATGCCAGAGATGTCATTGATCACGCCCATGAAAGCTTTGGACATGTGATTCAAGGAGCGATCGGTGTACACCACCGAGAATTCAAGCAGTCCGTCGGGATCGACGTTGGGCAGCAAACCTGGCATGGCAAATCCTGAAAAATGAGAAAGGGCGGCGTCGCCCGGATGGCCGGGCGATAGCGCCCTGAGCAGTCAGGCAAGTTTAACAGAGGCAGCCTGAGTCGCCTTGTTGCCTAGCATATAAGCAGTTTTTTTACAGCTTTACTATTAGCTACTGCTTTAGAATGCGCCGCTCTGCCCGGAATCATGCCGATACTGTTGCGAAAAATACAAAATATTCATTTATAGCCAAGGAGATCAGCGATGCGAACAGCGATCTACACCCGCCGCGGTCCAGCCGCCGAGGTGCTCAGAATCATCGACAGGCCCGAGCCCAAGGTGTCGGCGGGAGAGGTACGCGTCAAGCTGGCCTTCAGCGGCGTCAATCCATCCGATGTGAAATCGCGCTCCGGCGTGGCCGCGCGAGCGAGCGGCTTTCCGGAGGTGACGCCACACAGCGACGGCGCAGGCGTGATCGATGCCGTGGGTGAAGGTGTCGACAAGTCGCGCATCGGCCAGCGTGTATGGACCTACAACGGCCAGTGGGAGCGCCCGTATGGCACAGCCGCTGAGTTCATCACCCTGCCCGCTGCGCAGTGCGTTCACTTGCCTGATTCCGTGCCGTTTGAAGTCGGTGCCTCCATCGGCATACCGCTGATGACAGCCATGCATGCGGTGCAGGCCTGTGGATCACTACTTGGCAAAACCGTGCTGGTGCCGGGCGCTGCGGGCAGTGTGGGTTTTTACGTGACGCAGCTCGCCTTGAGGGCCGGCGCGCGCGTGATCGCCATCGTCAGCAATGACGACAAAGCAGCACTGGCGCGCCAGCTGGGCGCCTCGGAGGTCATTAACTACACAACCGAGAATGTGGTCGAACGCGTACAGGTGCTCACGCAGCATCAAGGCGCCGACGCCATCATTGACCTCGACGCAGCAAGCCATGCGCCTCTGTACGGGCAACTGCTTCGCTTCCAGGGCAAGGCGGTCGTCTATGGGTCGAACCAGCCGCAATTCAGCATGCCCTTTGGCCCGATGATCCTGGGCTTTGTCAGCGTCTACTGCTTCATCGTTTACAAGCTGCCGCCAACCGAGATGACACAAGTAATCGACAGCGTGCAGGCCCTCCTCGCCGACCCGACGCTGGCGCATCCGCCCACCGCCATCTACTCGCTCGACGACATCGCCGCCGCGCACCAGCAGGTCGAACGCGGCGCGAATGCCAAGGTACTGATTCGTCTGTAAATCGATGGCGACGAGGTGAACGCTGTGCTTGAGGATTTTTATCACCGCGTGATCGGCCCCTACTGGCCCGCCGAGCGTCATCATGTAGAGACCGGCTATCGCGAACTGCCTTTCCCTTTTCAGCGAATCGAGCCGCCCTCGCTAGTGATGCAAGCCGACTGGATGCTGCCGCATCTGGCAGGCTATCTGCGCAGCTGGTCGGCCTCTGCGCGCCACGCTGCAGACACAGGCAGGGATGCGGTAAACGAGGTGGTCGCACGGCTCGCGCCTTGCTGGGGTGATGTGGCATTCAAGCGCAGCGTGCGCTGAACTGGTCCTATAATTCGCGACATCTGCTTCTGGAAAAACCATGAGAATCCCGGTGATGCGACGAACCAACCTGCATCTGCTACTCGTGCTCTTCGCTGCGTTGAGCGCCTTGGATGCGCAGGCAGCGCAGCTGCGCTTCTTGTGCCGAGGCTGGGCGCCGCTCTACCTCAGCAGCTGGCGACCAGAAAACCCGGATCCGACCGACTTTGACATGATGACCATTGATGCAGATGATGAGACTGGCATCACCCGCTTCGACCTGCCACTGGTGGGACGGCTGCAGTTCAAGGCATCCGTCACCGACTACGCGGTCAAGGCGTCGATTCCATACAAGCAGATGATGATGGACGATTACATCGACATCATCGATTTCTACTACAACCGGCCCAGCAGCGAAATTCTGATTACCGCGCTGGAGAAAAAGACGCGCAAAGGTCACCCTCTGTTCAAGGGCAAATGCGCAAAGGTTCGGCCGAATAATTTTGAGCCAATACCGCCTACGCCGATTCAGATCAAGTAGCCGCCAGGCTAGACGGCAGCGAACTCGCGCGTCCGCAGCGTGTTCAAGGTCTGCAGGTTACTGATTCACCGGCACATCCTGAGCCGTAGGAATGGTCTGCTGGAACGAGGCGCGCTGCATCAGCCGCTCATAAAGCTTCAGCAAATGCGGCGCATCAGATCGCCAGTTATAACTGGGGTAGCGGAGATCGAGATAACCTAGCATGCAACCGGTTGCGATCTCGGCAAGCCCGAACTCCAGTACCGTAAAGCTCCCCGAGGGCATCAGTTGCTGCTCCAGCTCATGCACCCCTGCGCGAATTTTGTCTGCTTGTCGGCCAAGCCAGAATTGACTACGAGACGCCTCGGGTCGCTGGTTTTCTAAAAAGGTCATTACCACCGCATCGCAAATACCATCTGCCACAACTTCGGTGAGCCGATGGATGATCTTGTCGCGTTTGTTTTCCGGCAGATGTCCGGGATTCTCAAGCTCCAGGTACTCGAAGATGACTTTGGAATCATGCAGGACCCGACCATCATCCAGCACCAGTGTCGGTATTTTCGCCAGAGGGTTGAGGTCTTTGATTTGACTTCCCGGCTGCCAGGGGTTGTCGATCACCACGTCGTGCGGAACCTGTTTTTCCAATAGCGTAACGCGGGCTTTTCGGGCGAAGGGACTGGGGCTTGCGATGTAGAGTTTCATGGGAAATGCGTAATCGATGGTACCCGGACATACGGGACTGATGAAGACCACGCATGGGTCTTTGGATACCATGCGCCGGGTGAACCCAAATCATACCTCCTCGGGATGTGCGGGCGTTTCCTGAAAATGTTGCGAGCTCTACAAAGACAGCGTCTATGCACCAATGGCGTTTAGTTCACTGACGCAGCGCGATGGACACCAAGTTTGAGGCCCGCAGCATCCAACACAGCCAAGAGCGTTTTGATCGTTGGATTACCATTCGGCGAGAGTACACGATAGAGACTTTCGCGGGGAATACCAGCTCGCTCTGCTACTGCCGCCATACCTTGCGCTTCAGCGACATGGCGCAATGCCGCAAGTAATGCTTCACGGCCGCCATCTTGATTGGCCTCTTCCATCGCGGCAGCAAGATATTCGTCTGCGAATGACGGGTCTTCACGCAGCAGCTCTATTATCGCTTCATCGTGTGCACGGCTTGCATTATTCATGATGATTTCTCCGCTTCCAGTCTCTCAAATAGGCAATAGCGGCTCAATATCGACCTGTTGCTTTCGCTTGTCACCACCTACAAGCAACAAAATCAGTTTGCTACCGACTCGCGCGTAATACACCCGATAGCCCGGGCCGTAGTCGATACGCAATTCACA
>JBEDGK010000132.1:0-3996 GCA_041174665.1 Pseudomonadota bacterium | reverse complement strand
CGCCCAAACTGTCGGAGGTGCTGAGCCATGGTAGCGGTACGCTGGATTTCGCGCTCTGGCCGCAAGACCTGAAGTCGGGGGTATTCGATTTATGGGCAGTCAATCTGTTTCTGGCGCTGCTGCCGAGCATCGATCCAAAGGATGAATCCCGTGTGAATTGTGCGATTGGTCGTTTCACCCTAAATGATGGCAAGCTCACGCAGAAAAAACTCGTGATTGATACCAGCCAGATGCGAGTGACCGGCAAGACGACCATCGATCTGGCGAAACAGCAGTTGCACTTGCGCCTGCAGCCTCAGGCCAAGACGGCGCAATTTCTCAGCCTGGCGACGCCACTGGAGGTCAAGGGGAGTTTTTCCGATTATTCGATCGGACCCAATCCGGGTGATGTCGTCGAGACCGTACTGAGGTTGGCGACTTCAGTGGTGTGGGTACCAATCAAAAAACTGTTTTCTGAGAAGATGCCCGAAGATGGCCGTGATGTCTGTGAGCTCAAGTGATGCTTCCGGTCATTCGCTGACATCGGGTCGGACGACTGCCGCCACCCCGCATCGCGCGGGGTGGCGGTCGCCCATGTCGCCATAGCCTAGCTCGATTTCCTGAAAGACGCGCGATTCGCCATCACGCATGACGTCGCATTGCACAGCAGCGCCGTCGGAGCGTGCAAACCCCAGGCCAAGGAGCGGCGCCGCCCAGACGCACCACAGTGCAAGGGCGGCGACGCATGATGAATCAACTAGTTATTAAACGCGGAGACGGGCAGTATCGGCGCACTGATGAATTGTTTCGGCACGTCTCCAGTCAGCGTATGGAGAAAAGCGACGATGTGCTTCACGTCCTCATCGGACAACTGCTTGCCGAGTTGGAGGCGTGCCATCACGCGTACTGCGTCGTCGAGTTTTTCGACAGAACCGTCGTGGAAATAAGGGGGAGTCATCGCTACATTGCGCAGCTGCGGCACTTTGAAGATGAATTTGTCCTCAGGCTTCTGCGTGTCGTGCCAGCGGCCCATGTCGCGACCTTTCAGTGCCTCGACTTCCTTGCTGCCGGTAGCCAGCCAGTAGTCTTCCACGAGGCCGAACTTCTGATACATCTGCCCGCCCACCGTGACGCCGTTATGGCAACCGGCGCAGCCGACACTCATGAATTTTTCCAGCCCGATTTTCGCTTCGGTGCTGATTGCGCGCTGATCACCTTTCAGGTACTTGTCGAAAGGCGCTGGCGTGAGCAGTGTGCGCTCGAACGCGCCGATAGCATTAGCCCAATTTTCTGCACTGACCGAGTTTGCTTCATTCGGGAATGCCTTGTCGAATAAGGGCTGGTAGCCGAGTGACTTCAGTTTGGCTTCTGCCTCTGCGTAGTCTTTGTTTCCGTAGGCGAACGGGCTCAGCAGAGCTTTCATCGCCTGCTCTTCTACTGTAACGCGATTGCCACCGTAATGCTGCGCGATCAGCAGGGGTGTGTTGAATACTGTGGAGGCATTACGAGGCAGTTTTTTTCCATGCACGCCCACTGAAAACGCCAGCGAGTCAGCACCATGGTAGCTGGGGCTGTGACAGGCGGCACAGCTCATACGTCCGTCGGTAGATACGCGAGTCTCAAAGAAAAGCGCTTTGCCCAGATCAATGCGTGCTTGCGAGTGAGGATAGTCATCCACACGCGCGGTATCGGGCAGGGGCTTGAACAGGCTGCGCGCGCGTTCCAGCAACTCTTTATCGGTATCGGCCGCGCCTACCACGCCGAACACCACGGCGGTGCACAACGCGGAGACGGTGAGCAGGGCTCGCATCGGGATCTTGAACGTCATCGAAAGCTCCGGAAAATTTGATGATTCTTTTTATTATTATCGTGTTGGCGAACGCCGCGCGGGTATAAGCCAGATTGTGCTTCATTTCGAGCCAGCTTGCTTGGGTACTGCAGGTATTGTCAAAACATTCATCTTCCCGGGCCGGCGGCTTGCCAGCCGACGGAAAAACCCTGACAAATCATGAAAACCCTGATTGCAGTGACCGCTCGGTCTCCTTACACTGGCTTACAGCCTGATTAACCAATAATAAAGGGCCGCTCTCGCGAGCCTACTAATCCATGAAACCTCCCGTTTTTTCCGCATCAGGCCTGAGATTTCTGCCGGGCTCCCTCCTTTCCAAGCCACCTTTGCGCAAGTGGTATGGCGCCGGGCTAGCCTCTCTTGCCGCCCTCGTTTGTGCCACTGCGTTCGCAGCGCCAGCGCGCTGGCAGGACGATCTGACCCCGATCGCCGACAGCGACTGGAGCCGTGCCCGTGCCGCGCATCTGCTTGAGCGCGCCGGCTTTGGTCCGACGCCCGATGAGATCGATCGCTTTGCGCGGCTGACGCCTCGGCAAGCTGTGCGCCAGCTGGTGCGCTACCAGCAGATCGCCAACCCGCTGCCGGCATTCGAGGACTCGGGCGCCTTCGATCCCGGGCTTGAGCCGTTCTCGCCCTCTCGCCCCGCAGCGACCGAGCAGGCGCGGGACACCGGCGAGGCCCTGGGTGTGAAGGTCAAGCCTGAGGGTAACCGCCGCATTCAGCAGGTCGCCGATCGTTATCTGTACTGGCTGCGCGCCACCAAGCTGGAGAGCCAGCGTGTGGCGTACTGGTGGGCCAACCGCATGCTGACAACCCGGCGTCCGCTGGAAGAGAAAATGACGCTGTTCTGGCATGGGCATTTTGCGACGGGTGATGAAAAAGTCCGCGACTATCGCAAGATGCTCAAGCAGAACGAGATGCTGCGCGCGAAAGCGACCGGCAATTTCCGCGACCTGCTCATCTCGGTCGCCAAAGACCCGGCGATGCTTGCGTACCTCGATGCTGCGGTCAACGTCAAAGGCGCGCCGAACGAAAACTTCGCTCGCGAGATCATGGAATTGTTCACCATGGGCGTGGGCAATTACACAGAAGACGATATTCGCGAGGCTGCCCGTGCTTTCACCGGCTGGAATTACAAAGGGCTCGAGTTCGTGGTTAATCCCGCGCAGCATGATGCGGGGAGCAAGACCGTGCTTGGCAAGACTGGTCATTTCGATGGCGTGCAGGTGATCGATATCATTCTGTCCAAGCCCGTCACGGCCGAATTCGTCGCGAGCAAAATCTACAAATACTTTGTCCGTGAGGAGGTTTCGCCCGAGCTGCGTGTCAAGCTGGGCAAGCTGCTGCGCGACTCGCGCTATGAGATAGCGCCATTTCTTGAGACCGTGCTCAGTTCGAAGGATTTCTACAGCGAGGCATCGGTCGGCACCCATATCAAGTCGCCGGTCGAACTGGTGATCTCCACTTACCGCAAGATGGGCCTGAAAGAAGTGCCCGGCATACCGGACTTCAATGATCTGACTGATTCCATGGGCCAGAAGCTGCTGTTCCCGCCCAACGTGGCTGGCTGGGCCAATGGCCGCAGCTGGATCACGCCCGGGCTGCTGCTGGTGCGCGGCAATTTTGTGTATGACACAGTGTTCCCGGCGATTGATTTTGTGCCGCTGGACCGCGTGCCGGGCAGTCAGTATCAGATCATCTCGGTCGCCGAGCAGCTTGCCTTGGGCAAGGATGTCACGACAGCGACCAAACCCGAAGGCAAGGAAATGAGCTCGATGTCAATGATGTCAGTGGATCGAGATGAGGACTTCAACACCCGACTGGCCAGCTATCACGCATGGCGCAAGGCTATCGAGAAGGTCAAGCCCATCCCGCGTGCTCCTGCCAGGATGGATTTGTCCGGCATTGTGCGTGCCGCCGGCTGCAAGACCGCGCAGGACGCGGTTGATCACCTGATCACTCGCTTTATCTCCGCACCCCTCGAGCCAGGCGTTCGCGAAAAAATCGCGGCATTGCTTGCAGAAGATCTCGGTACCGAGGATCTCAAAGCCGCCGACACTTACATGGAAGATGCGCTGCGTAATGCACTGCACGTGATCTTGTCGCTGCCCGCCTATCAACTCGGTTAAAAATACAAAAAAGAACCCGCATGAAACATACTTCTGAAC
>JBEDGK010000131.1:0-9654 GCA_041174665.1 Pseudomonadota bacterium | reverse complement strand
TTGCGGGCGAGACCAAAGGTGGACCGCGACCGACCGATGAGCCGGACGACGTCCTCGACCGACATATCAGGCACTATCCTCGCAAAACGCTCCTCGGTCAGCACTTGTTCAAAACGAACGGCCTTGCCCTGATCATCAAAGAAGACGAAGTAAGTGTGCTTTCCCATCGGGCCACGCAGAAAGTCCAGCCGGCCTTGAATCAGAGCAGCAGTCTCGGGATCAGGAGCGCCGAGCCTTTCCACGACTTGATCACGAGACAACCCTAGCATGTTGGCATCCGGCGCATAAGATGCGCAACCTGAGAACAATACCGCTGCCAGCAGTGAAACGCCTAATGAGTGAAGCCAATGCGTCATTGGAAGATTAGAACATTCGGTATCGATAAGGCGCAAGTACAACCGACCCCGCCACACGTGGCTCAACGTAAGCGCTGCAACAGATAGTACCGGGCGCGGGAGCGTGCGCGTTATCGGAGCGATGGCCGTGCCAGAAACTGCTCAGCGAGCCTCACCCAGTAACTGGCGCCGATGGGAAGCAACTCATCATTGAAGTCATAGCTCGGGTTATGGAGATTACAGGGCCCGAGTCCATGTCCCGTCATGCGGTGCGCGCCATCACCGTTGCCAATGAAGACGTAGCAACCCGGTTTTTCGAGCAGCATGAAGGCAAAATCTTCAGAACCCATGGTTGGTTCCAGTTTTTTCAGAACACCGTCTTTCCCGACCACCTCGGACATGATCTCCGCTGCAAAAGCCGCTTCCGGCTCGTGATTAATCAGCGGTGGGTAATTGCGCCGGAAGCTAAATTCCACATTGGCACCGAAAGCCGAAGCGGTATGCGACGCAATCTCCCCCATGCGACACTCAATCAGATCGAGCGCCTCCATGGTGAATGTGCGGACGGTGCCTATCATTTTTGCCGAATCCGGAATGATATTGGTCGCACTGCCTGAATGAATTTGCGTCACCGACAAGACGCCTGCATCAAGAGGGTTTTTGTTCCGGGAAATAATCGTTTGCCAGCTCTGTGCGATCTGCACTGCGACCATGACTGGGTCGGTACTCAAATGAGGCTGAGCCGCATGAGATCCTTTGCCCTGTATGGTTAATTCGAATTCATTCGAGGAAGCCATCATCGGCCCGTTAATGACCCCCATCGTCCCTGCCGGCGCGCCCGGCCAGTTATGCATGCCAAACACGGCTTCCATCGGGCACTGCTCGAACAGTCCCTCGTCCATCATACGCTTTGCGCCACCCGCTCCCTCTTCCGCTGGCTGGAAAATCACATAGACGGTTCCATCGAAATTACGATTCTTCGCGAGGTAATGCGCCGCTCCAAGCAGCATCGCTGTATGGCCATCGTGCCCGCAAGCATGCATTTTTCCGGCATGGCGGGAGCGATGCTCGAAGGTGTTCAGTTCGTCCAGAGGCAACGCATCCATGTCCGCACGGAGTCCGACTGATCGCTTGCTGCTACCGTGACTGATCACCCCAACTACTCCAGTACCCCCGAGGCCGCGAATGACTGGGATACCCCACTCCGTGAGCTTGGCAGCCACTAGATCAGACGTCTTGAATTCTTCATACGAAAGCTCGGGATGGGCGTGAATGCTGCGGCGAATCTGCTTGAGCTCGTCGTGAAAAGCCAGAATGGGATCGATCAGCTTCATGGAGGTCTCTTCCTTGGGTTAGTCTTGTGCCAGCGGACAGAACGCGGGGTCGCTCCGCGGTTGGTCCGCCATTTGTACGACCGTCTGTGTAATATTACCTTCAGGCGGGCCTACTGCCCTAATTGCAAATCAAACAAATAATTTCTGTGCCGGAGTTCGCATGAATACCCGAGTCGTACGTGCCGCCTGCCCGCATGATTGTCCCGATACCTGCGCCATGCTGGTCACCGTCGCCGACGACGTGGCCACCGCCGTCAGAGGTGATCCAGACCATCCGAACACAGCTGGAGCGCTCTGCACCAAGGTCGCTCGATACCTCGAAAGAACGTACCACACCGACCGACTGTTATATCCCATGCGCCGAACAGGCAAAAAGGGTGAAGGAAAATTCGAGCGAATCAGCTGGCAGGAGGCCGTCGACACGATCTCAGCAAAGCTGAGAACGCTGGCACAAAGCGATTCGCGGGCGATACTCCCCTACAGTTACGCCGGTACCATGGGCGTCGTGCAGGGCGAATCGATGGCCATGCGGTTTTTCAATCGCCTCGGCGCCAGCAAACTCGACAGGACCATTTGCTCCTCCGCGGGTAGTGTCGGTATCAAGTACACGCTGGGCGCGAAGATGGGGATGGATACAGAGCAGTACGAGCATTCCAAGCTGGTTCTTATCTGGGGCGGAAATCCGATCGCGTCCAATCTGCATTTTTGGATGCGCGCACAGGAGGCAAAGCGTCGCGGTGCTGTTTTGATTGCGATCGATCCCTATCGATCGCTCACCGCTGAAAAGTGTGACCACCATATTCCCGTCTTGCCCGGTACCGACGCAGCATTGGCGCTTGGGATGATGCACATACTGATCCGTGATGATTTGCTCGATCATGATTACATCGATCGCTATACGCTGGGTTACCCGCTGCTGAAAGAGCGCGTCGCTGAGTGGACGCCTGAGAAAACCGCTCAGATCTGCGGCATCGACACGGAGCAAGTCGAGATGCTTGCGCGAATGTACGGTGAGACTGCCGGCCGGGGTGAGCCCGTGGCGATCCGGGTCAACTATGGCGTGCAGCGCGCGCATGGTGGCGGGATGGCGGTTCGGAATATCGCGTGCCTGCCGGCGTTGGTCGGTGCCTGGCGTCATCCGGCAGGAGGCATTCTTTTGTCATCGGGTGACACTTACCCAAAAAACGAACGGCAATTGCAGAGACCTGACCTGATGCCGACATGCAGCGACCGGCCGACACGCACCATCAACATGAGCACGATAGGTGATGATCTGCTTCGTCCGGGTTCTGAGGCATTTGGCCCCGCAATACAGGCGCTGATCGTATACAACGCCAATCCGGTGGCGGTCGCACCAGAATCGGCTAAGGTTGCGCAAGGCTTCGCGCGCGAAGATTTATTCACCGTGGTGCTGGAGCATTTTCAGACGGACACCGTCGACTATGCCGATATTGTCCTGCCAGCCACGACTCAGCTAGAGCACACGGACATTCATGCCAGCTATGGACATTTGTACATCGTGGCAAACAATCCTGCGATCGCGCCGCTGGGTGAAGCCAAGCCGAACAGTGATATCTTCCGCTTGCTCGCGTCAGCCATGGGATTCGACGATCCCTGCTTCAATGACAGCGATGATGACTTGGCTGCGCAGGCATTCGATTCAACCCATCCACATGCAATGCATTTCGACTGGTCGCGACTCAAACAGGATGGTTGGATGAGACTCAGCGTTGCTGATGCGCCGTTTGCTCGAGGAGGCTTTCCGACTCCCTCGGGAAAATGCGAGTTCTACAGTGAACAAATGAAAAAAGACGGTTTGGACCCTTTGCCAGCCTATATCGCTCCCTACGAATCCAGAGCAAGCGCACCCGAGTTGGCAATGAAGTATCCGCTAGCCATGATTTCCCCGCCACAAAGGAACTTTCTCAACACCACCTTCGTCAATGTGAAGAGCCTCAGAGACACCGAAGGAGAGCCTTATCTTGAGATCCATCCTGCGGACGCAGAGCAGCGCGGTATCGCTGATGGAGACATGGTCCGCGTGTTCAACGATCGTGGATCCATGGTCGCCAAAACCCACGTGACAGAAAATGCGCGAGAGGGTCTGGTCGTTGCCTTGTCCATCTGGTGGAAAAAACTCGCCTCTGATGGCAAGAACGCCAATGAGCTGACCAACCAGCGGCTGACCGACATGGGGCGCGCCCCGACCTTTTATGATGTGCTGGTACAGGTAGAAAAAGCCTGAGCCCGGCGCCGGGCTCGCACCGCCGCGGCCTTTCCGATGACTGAACATGAAACAATACTCGCCAAGCTACGCAGCTTACGCCACAGGCGCTGTTATCACGGCATGCCTATTAAGTGGGTGCGCCGAACTCGGCTATTACGCGCAGGCGGCGCGCGGCCAGATGTCCTTGCTGGCGGATGCCAAACCCATCGAACGCTGGTTGTCGGACCCCGAGGTCAAGGATGATCTGAAAGCACGGCTCAAACGCGTACGCGAAATCCGCGAATTCGCTGCCCGTGAACTCGGCTTGCCCGACAATGACAGCTACAAAAGCTTTGTCCGGCTTGAACGCCCTTTCGTCATGTGGAATGTCGTCGCCACCCCCGAATTATCACTACAGCCCGAGCGATGGTGCTTCCCGGTTGCAGGTTGTGTCGATTACCGAGGTTATTACGATCAGCAAGCCGCCCTGTCATTCGCCCGCGAGCTACGTGGCAAGGGGCTGGACGTGCGAGTCTCCGGCGTCCCTGCCTACTCCACACTGGGTTGGTTCAACGATCCGGTGCTTTCCACCTTCATTCATTACCCCGAGGCAGAGCTGGCGCGGCTTGTCTTCCATGAGCTTGCGCATCAGGTCGCTTATGCGGCCGGAGACTCACAGTTCAATGAGTCCTTCGCAACGGCTGTGGAAGAAATCGGTGTGGATCGCTGGCTGGCGCTGAGGGGCGATAATGAGGTGCGGGTATCTTACAAAAGCTTCCGCCAGCGGCGCGAAGATTTTCTGAAGCTGCTTGATAGCTATCGCGTGCAGCTGGATGAGCTATATCGTAGTGATCGCTCCGATGCTGACAAGCGGCAAGAAAAATCCCGGCTGATGACCGGGATGCAGACCGACTACATCGGCATGAAAGCGTCATGGGGAGGTTATGCTGGCTACGACCGCTGGTTCAGCGAGCCTATGTCAAATGCCCATTTCGCCCTGATATCGACCTATCACGATTTGGTACCCGCCTTCCGCGCTTTACTGAAGGAAAAACAGCATCTTCCCGATTTTTACCAGGCGGTGCGATTACTAGCGCGAGCTGACAAGGCGCAGCGGCGCCTGATGCTGGAGCGATACTTGTTAATGGCGCAGCAAGCATACAGCGATATCTCGAACGAGACTATTGCATCGCAATAAGAACACAATCTTCGTGCTTTCCGTTAGCATCAGTTCAAAATAAACATCGCCGACCTGTAAACCGGGTCGCCCGAGACGTGAGTTTCCACGAGGTGTCGCATGGAGAAATTCTGGCTGAAGTCCTATCCCCCCGGTGTACCTGCGGAGATCGATCCGGACAGCTACCGTTCGCTGGTCCAGCTGATGGAAGAAGCTTTCGGCAAATACGCCGATCGGCAAGCCTACATCTGCATGGGTAAATCCCTGCGCTTTGCCGAGCTAGATATCCTGTCGCGACAACTTGCTGCATTTTTACAGTCCCAGGGGCTGCCGCCTGGCGCACGAGTCGCCTTGATGATGCCCAATGTGTTGCAGTATCCGGTTGCCATCGCGGCAGTCCTGCGGGCTGGATTCACCGTGGTGAATGTCAATCCGCTTTATACACCGCGCGAGCTCGAACATCAGCTGAATGATTCCGGCGCAGAGGTCATCATCGTGCTGGAAAATTTCGCACATACACTGGAAAGAGTCATCACAAAAACCCCAGTCAGAATCGCAGTACTGGCCAGCATGGGCGATATGCTCGGCCCTATCAAGGGAGGTGTGGTCAATTTTGTGGTGCGTAACCTGAAAAAGCTGGTACCCGCTTACGAGCTGCCGAATGCCATACGCTTCAAGCAGGCCTTGCGTGAGGGCGCTTCGCAGAGGCTGCTTCTCGCGCAACCGCACCAAGATGACATCGCTTTTCTGCAGTACACCGGCGGCACCACCGGCTTGTCTAAAGGAGCCATGCTCAGTCATCGCAATGTGATTGCCAATCTGTTGCAGAACGAAGCGTGGCTGCAGCCCGCGTTGAACAAAGCGCCGAAAGTCGAATCGCTGACATTCGTCTGCGCACTGCCGCTCTACCATATCTTCGCGCTCACCGTCTGCTGCTTGGTAGGCATGCGTACCGGTGGGACAAACATACTGATCCCAAATCCTCGGGATATTCCCGGACTGATCAAAACCCTGTCCGCGTATCGATTCAATATTTTCCCGGCAGTAAACACGCTGTACAACGGTCTGTTGAATCACCCCGACTTTGCCGGGCTCGATTTTTCAATGCTCAAGCTCTGCAATGGTGGAGGCATGGCCGTTCAAAAGGCCGTGAACGATCGCTGGCGCAGCGTCACCGGCAAGAGCATCATCGAAGGATATGGACTGTCCGAGACCTCGCCCGTTGCCACCGCCAATCCGGCAGATGCGACCGAATTCACCGGTACCATCGGCTTGCCGATCTCCTCGACAGAGATTGCGATACTGGATGATGAAGGCCGACACCTGTCGGTCGGCGAGACGGGTGAGATCGCGATCCGTGGTCCCCAGGTGATGAAGGGCTACTGGAACAGGCCACAGGACACGGCGCAGGTCATGACGTCCGACGGATTTTTCCGCTCTGGCGATATCGGCTTCATGAATGAGGCGGGTTATGTCACCATCGTCGATCGCAAAAAAGACATGGTGCTGGTATCCGGATTCAATGTGTATCCGAGCGAAATCGAGGCTGTCATTGCGATGCACCCGGGCGTAATGGAGTGCGCGGTGGTCGGCGTGCCCGATCCTGCCACAGGCGAGGCCGTGAAGTTGTTTGTCGTTCGCCGCGATCCCGAGCTCACAGCAGAAGACTTGACGGCCTACTGCCAAGAACAGCTGACTGCCTACAAGCGCCCGAAATTTATTGAGTTCCGTGATGAGCTGCCGAAAACCAATGTCGGTAAAATTCTGCGGCGCGAGCTACGTGATAGTAAGCCGTCAGTTGCAGCCTGACTTTATTTGTCGGAAGGCAGGGGTGGCAAAGCGCGAGGACGGCGCTGGTCATCCGTGGCCACGTAGGTCAGCGTCGCTTCGGTGACCTTAACCACTTCTGATTGCAGTCGATTTCGTTCAGCAAAAACCTCCACATTCACTGTAATCGAGGTGGTGCCAGTTTTCACGATCTTTGCATAGAACGACAATAAATCGCCGACAAATACTGGCTGTTTGAACACAAAAGAATTCACCGCCACCGTGCCTACCCGACCATTTGCACGCCGAACTGCGGGCAGTGCCCCAGCGATATCAACCTGCGCCATGATCCAGCCGCCAAACACATCCCCATGAACATTCGCATCCGAGGGCATGGGCATCACGCGCAACGTCGGCATGCCGTCGGGCAGTGCGGTGATTTCCTGATGAGAGGTCATTCGGGCTCCTGTTGCGGTGGTGATCTTGACTCGACAGAGACGATACAATCCCTGTAGATCAGTACAGAATAAACCAAAGTGCCTCAGAGAGACGCTGAATCAATCTCCGTTTTCTGGCGAGCCAGCGCAGCTGTGCGACGCAGGGTCCAGAAAAATCAAGGGCCTGGAGACATTCAGCTAGCCACAGCGCGTACCGGTCTTGTGTAATCCGTACCTCCTAAACTCAAGGCCTTTCGCCATCCATCATGCGCCACCACGTCAGTCCTAGCAGCCACCACCCGCAGGCACCTGCCAATCAGGGTACTCGGAATGACTGGGCAACGATAAAGACACTCCTGCCCTACCTGTGGCAATGGAAATGGCGGGTGCTGCTGGCACTCGGCTGTCTGGTATCGGCCAAGCTGGCTAACGTGGGTGTGCCGCTCGTTCTCAAACAACTGATCGACGGTCTGACGATCACCCCTGAACAACCGGCTGCTGCGCTGGTACTACCCGTCGGCGTGCTGATCGCCTATGGCTTGCTGCGGCTGTCCACGACGGTATTCACCGAGCTCAGAGAGTTCTTTTTCGCCAGAGTTACCCAACGCGCAGTGCGCACGATCGCACTGCAAGTGTTTCGTCACCTGCATGCCCTGTCATTGCGCTTTCATCTCGGTCGTCAGACGGGAGGCGTCACCCGGGACATCGAGCGTGGCACCCGCGCCGTATCGTCACTGGTGTCTTATACGCTGTTCAGTATCTTGCCGACCTTGGTCGAGATCGCACTGGTATTGGGTTATCTGTCGCTGCAATATGATCTGTGGTTTTCTGCAATCACGCTGATTGCTCTGGTCACTTATATCGCTTTTACCGTCATCGTCACTGAATGGCGTACCCATTTTCGGCGCACAATGAACGAGCTGGATTCCAAGGCCAGCTCCCGCGCCATCGATTCACTGCTCAATTACGAGACAGTGAAATATTTTGGTAATGAGGAATACGAGGCGCAGCGCTATGACGATGGTCTGAGGCGCTACGAGCGAGCGGCGATACGCTCCCAGACATCGCTCAGCCTGCTTAATGCCGGACAGTCGCTGATCATCGCCGCCGCCGTGACACTGATCTTGTGGCGCGCCACGCTGGGGGTAATCGCCGGCACCATGACGCTGGGTGATCTGGTACTGGTCAATGCCTTCATGATCCAGTTGTACCTGCCGCTGAATTTCCTGGGCGTGTTGTATCGGGAAATCAAGCAGAGCTTGGCGGACATGGAAAAAATGTTCAATCTGCTCGATCAGCACCGAGAGGTCGCTGATATGTCTGATGCACGGCCGCTACGACTGCAGGCAGCGGCACTACAGTTCAGGCAGGTCGATTTCAGCTACGAGAAAAACCGCCAGATTTTGTTTGGCGTGGATTTTGAAGTCCCGGCTGGAACCACCACCGCGGTGGTCGGGCACAGTGGCTCAGGCAAATCCACACTCGCAAGGCTGCTGTTCCGTTTTTATGACGTCGATCGTGGTCAGATCGTCATCGACGGGCAAGACCTGCGGTCGGTCACTCAAGCCTCGCTGCGGGCAGCGATTGGCATCGTTCCCCAAGACACGGTACTGTTCAACGACAGCATAGGCTATAACGTTGCCTATGGCCGGCCCGACGCGACCCAGGATGAAATCATCGCCGCCGCTCGCGCAGCCTATATCCATGATTTCATCGTCAGTCTGCCTGAGGGCTACGACACCATGGTCGGCGAGCGCGGGCTGAAGCTCTCCGGGGGCGAGAAACAGCGTGTCGCCATCGCACGCGCCTTGCTGAAAAATCCTTCGATACTTGTTTTCGACGAAGCCACCTCAGCGCTGGATTCTCAAGCCGAGCAAGCCATACAGTCCCAGTTGAAGGAAATCGCGCGCAATCGCACGACCCTGATCATCGCGCACCGTCTGTCGACCATCGCCGATGCCGATCAGATTCTGGTACTCGAGCAGGGCCGTATTGTCGAGCGTGGTACCCATGCGTCGCTGCTGGCGATGAAAGGCCTGTACGCACAAATGTGGGAGCGACAGCAGGCCAAGCGCGATGAGGCACCGGAATCGCCCCCATTGACGCTGATGGGCCGGGCCTGAGGCGGCTTTCTGCCTGATGAGCACTTGTCTCTTACAATGTCGGGTGAAGATCAACTCGACCCGCTTGACTGATGAACTCCAGACGTCTGCTTACCGATAGTTTCCACGCGGCGGTGGCCGCTGCCGATCCGCTGAAGATCGTAGCTTCCCATCTTCCATCCCCGCCCAAAGGGCGCACACTGGTGATTGGTGCGGGCAAGGCTGCGGCCAGCATGGCGCGCGCAGTCGAGCTGGCCTGGCCGGCCTCTGCGCCCATCGAAGGGCTGGTCGTCACC
>JBEDGK010000130.1:0-6294 GCA_041174665.1 Pseudomonadota bacterium | reverse complement strand
AATTTATCTTCTGCCTGCTTGCTATCCGGGTTACGGTCCGGATGGTATTTCATGGCGAGCTTACGATAGGCCTTCTTGATTTCTTCGTCCGAAGCGTTCTTCGCTACACCGAGCGTTTCGTAAAAATCGCGTTTTGCCATGGTTGAATATCCTGACTACGATCGGACAGGGCAAAGCCTGTCCAAGCAAAAAACCGGGCGGAACAAAACGCCCCGACCCGGCATAAGCAACACAGCCTCGCTGCGCGCAGTGGTAATTACTTGTCCTTCACTTCCTTGAAGTCGGCATCCACAACATCATCCTGCGCCGCTTTCGCACTTGCGCCGGCAGTCGCTGCCTCAGGCGCTGCCGCGCCCGCGCCTGCTGCTGCCTGCTGCGCCTGCATATCGGCATACATTTTTTCGCCGAGTTTTTGCGCCGCCGTCGACAAGGCCTCGATCTTGGCATCGATCGCTACTTTATCGGCACCCTTCAAGGTTTCTTCCAGTTCTTTGATTGCTGCCTCAATCTTTTCTTTCTCACCCGAGTCGAGTTTGTCACCATGCTCGGTGAGTGCTTTCTTGGTTGAGTGCACTAAAGCGTCGCCTTGGTTATGCGACTCGGCGAGTTCCTTCAAGCGATTATCTTCAGCAGCATTAGCTTCGGCGTCACGCACCATACGCTGAATTTCATCTTCCGTCAGGCCAGAATTTGCCTTGATGGTGATTTTGTTTTCTTTGCCAGTTGCCTTGTCTTTGGCTGACACATGCAAGATGCCGTTGGCGTCAATATCGAAAGTTACTTCGATCTGTGGCATGCCACGCTGAGACGGCGGAATGCCTTCCAGGTTGAACTCTCCGAGTGCTTTGTTACCCGAAGCCATCTCACGCTCGCCTTGATACACCTTGATGGTTACTGCTGGCTGATTATCTTCTGCCGTCGAGAAGACCTGACTGAACTTGGTCGGGATGGTGGTGTTCTTCTTGATCATCTTGGTCATCACGCCGCCCAAGGTCTCGATACCCAGCGACAGTGGCGTAACATCCAGCAACAGCAAGTCTTTGCGATCGCCCGACAGCACTGCGCCTTGAATCGCCGCACCGACCGCAACTGCCTCGTCAGGATTGACATCTTTGCGCGGCTCTTTGCCGAAGAACTCCTTGACCTTCTCCTGCACCTTCGGCATGCGGCTCTGACCACCGACTAAAATGACATCGTCGATATCAGCTACTTTGACACCGGCATCGTTGATCGCGATGCGGCAAGGCTCAATGGTTTTCGAGATCAAGTCTTCAACCAAAGACTCCAGCTTGGCGCGCGTAATCTTCAGCGTAAGGTGCACCGGCGCCCCATTCGCCATGGCGATGTAAGGCTCGTTAATTTCGGTTTGCTGCGATGAAGACAGCTCGATCTTGGCACGCTCGGCTGATGCCTTGATACGCTGCAGCGCGATCGGATCTTTCGCCAAATCGAGGCCGTTGATTTTTTTAAACTCTTCGATGATGTGATCGATCAGGCGCTGATCGAAATCTTCGCCACCAAGGAAGGTGTCTCCATTCGTGGAGAGCACTTCGAACTGCATCTCGCCATCAACATCGGCGATCTCGATGATCGACACATCGAAAGTACCACCACCGAGGTCATACACCGCGATCTTGCGATCACCTTTACCGGACTTATCAAGACCAAATGCCAAAGCAGCGGCGGTCGGCTCATTGATGATGCGCTTGACATCCAGACCGGCAATACGGCCTGCATCTTTAGTCGCCTGACGCTGCGCATCATTGAAGTACGCCGGCACCGTGATCACGGCCTCGGTGACTTCCTCGCCGAGATAATCCTCAGCAGTTTTTTTCATCTTGCGCAGAACCTCTGCGGACACTTGCGGCGGCGCCAGGCGCTTGTCACGCGCGAGCACCCACGCGTCACCGTTATCGGCCTTCACAATTTCATACGGCATCAGGCCAATATCTTTCTGCACTTCCTTTTCTTCAAACTTGCGGCCGATCAAACGCTTGACCGCAAACAGCGTGTTCGTTGGGTTGGTGACCGCCTGACGCTTTGCCGGGGCGCCAACCAGAATCTCGCCATCGTCCTGGTAAGCAATGATGGAAGGCGTGGTGCGCGCACCCTCGGAGTTCTCGATCACTTTCGGCTGATTGCCCTCCATGATCGCAACACAGGAGTTGGTAGTCCCGAGGTCAATGCCGATGACTTTACTCATGATGGAAATTCCTTATGAATCTGAAACAGTTTAGATACTGAGTGTTTTCTGATATGCGGTAAGCACATTAATTTTCAAGCAGCCTGCGACACAGTCACGAGTGCCGGGCGCAGCAGGCGATCAGAGATCATGTAGCCCTTCTGCAGTACGCTGACAATCGTATTGGCCTCCTGCTCGGCCGGCACCATTGAAATCGCCTGGTGCTTCATCGGATCGAGTTTCTCGCCCGGCTGCGGGTTCACCTCTACCAGACGATGCTTATCAAACGCCGCGACCAATTGCTTAAGGGTCATATCGACCCCTTCTTTTAAAGAATCTATGGAAGGCGTCTCAACTTTCAGCGCCATTTCCAGACTGTCCTTCACCGGCAGCAATGACTCGGCAAACGACTCGATAGCAAACTTGTGCGCCTTCGCAATGTCTTCCTGCGCGCGACGCCGCGTGTTATCGGCTTCTGCTTTGGCGCGCAGATACGCATCCTGCATCTCGGCCAGCTTGCTCTGCGCCTCGACCAGCTGGGCAGTGAGCACGCCACCCACGCCAAGGGTCTCATCATGCAAACCAACTGCCTCCGGCGCGCCGTGCGCAGTATGCGGTGTTTCAGCCGCCGCATCCGGCGCCGGCTGGGCCTCTTCCGGATTCGGCCGATGTTCGCCTTGGGTCATAAAATCTCCAGTAAATACATAGACTTGCAAAGCACTGCCGGAGATATGGGGATAATGTGGAACTTTTCAAGGCAAGATGCCGGCAACGCCGCCAGCAGCCCGATTAATTAAGGTGAACCTGGCTGGGTTGGGTCGGTGGCCAGGCGGCAGCATCGCAGACAATACAAGACGTACGGCAAGATGCTGCCAACGCCGCCAGCGGCCCAACCAGCCAGGTTCTAGTCGAGGGCGCCAAGGGCGAGTGCCTGCCCCCTTCCAATGTCCGCATCTGCTTGCCGCGCTTGTTGCTGCTCGGACGTTGCTGCTACCGGCCAGCCGCTGCTGTGGGCTTCAATCAGGGCCGCCATCGCTGAGATCCAGCTGGGTGACTCATTCAGGCAGGGGATGTAATGGAAGCTCTTGCCACCGGCGGCGATGAAATCTTCTTTCGCTTCCATCGCTATTTCTTCGAGCGTCTCAAGGCAGTCGCTGGTAAAACCCGGGCAAATCAAATCTACCCGGCCCACGCCGCTGCCTGCAAGCTGCTCCAGCGTTGGCGCAGTGTAGGGTTGTAGCCACTCGGCACGACCAAAGCGCGACTGAAATGTGACCACATAATCGCTCTTGGCAATGCCCAAACGCTCAGCCAGCAAGCGCGCGGTTTTGTGGCACTCGCAGTGATACGGGTCGCCTAGCAATAATGTTCTTTTCGGTACCCCATGAAAACTCATCACGAGCTTGTCGGGGCGGCCGTGCTGTGCCCAGTGCACTCGTACCGTGTCTGCCAGTGCATCGATATAGCCCGGGTTGTCGTGGTAGTGGCGGATCAGGCGCAGCTCGGGTACGTTGCGCACTTTCGATAAATGCTGGAACAAGGCATCGAACACCGATGCGGTGGTGGTGCCGGAGTACTGCGGGTAGGCGGGCAACACCAATATGCGGTCACACCCTTGCGCTCTCAGTTGCTCGAGCACATCCGGGATCGAAGGGCTACCGTAGCGCATACCGTAGGCCACCTGAATTGAGAGCGAGCGGCGACTTAATTCGGCTTGCAGCGCATGCGCCTGCTGCTCTGTGTGCAGCTTGAGCGGTGAGCCTTCGGCGGTCCAGATGGACGCGTATTTATGGGCTGACTGCCGCGAACGAAACGGCAAGATGATGCCGTTCAAGATGAACCACCATATCACTCGCGGAATTTCTACTACACGCGGATCTGACAAAAACTCTTTGAGGTAGGCACGCACCGCCTCTGGCGTTGGTGCGTCGGGCGTACCTAAATTGGCGAGAATAACGCCCACCTTGCCCACAGTACCGTGCCGGTAGCTTGGTTCAGTGTTAAAACCCATTAGAAATACCTTTCTGTTGTTCGTCGTCGCGCAAGCGGTGTGCTACTGCGGCGCGGGTCAAGCTTTTATCGCGCGAGTTGCCGGGCGCCGTCGGCGCCCGCTGCACATCAAGATCAAGAAAATCCTAGGAGGCCAGCAGCTCTCTGGCGTGCTTGCGCGTGGTTGCGGTTATCTCAAGGCCGCCGAGCATACGCGCAATTTCTTCGACGCGCTCGGCGCCGGCCAGCGGCGCGATCCGTGACACCGTTCGGCCATCGCCGGCAGCGCCCTTGCTGACCTGATAGTGCTGCGAGGCTTGACTGGCCACCTGCGGCAGATGGGTTACGCATAGCACCTGCCGCTCTTGTCCAAGTTTGCGCAGCAGCCGCCCAACCACTTCGGCCACGGCACCGCCAATGCCGCTATCGACTTCGTCAAAGATCAAGGTTGGGGTCGCGGTTGCGCTGGAGGCGATCACCGAGATCGCGAGTGAGATTCGGGCCAGTTCGCCGCCTGACGCAACTTTCGCCAGCGGGCGCGGTGTGGTACCCGCGTGCCCGGCCACTAAAAACTCGACCTGCTCGAGACCCTGCGCTGAGGCTTCTCCGGTGTGAAGCGCGATATCGAAACGACCACCGCTCATGGAAAGATCTTGCATGGCACTCGTTACTGCCGCTGATAGCGATTTGGCGGCTGCAGCGCGAGCCTTCGATAGCTGCTTGGCACTCGCCTGATACGACTCGGCGAGTTGTTTCTCGAGCGCAGATAGCGCCTCAATATCGGTTGCGCTGGACAGCTGCTGCAAGCGAGCAGAAAGCTGTTCGAATTCTCGTGGCAATTCCTCCGGCGCGACATGAAATTTACGCGCAGTGGAGTGCAACGACTCCATTCTCGACTCGACTACACGCAATCGTGCCGGATCTAACTCGATGCGGCCGAGGTAATCGTTCAAGGCATACACCGCCTCTTGCAGCTGAATACGCGCCGGCTCGAGTGCGTCGATGACAGGCTTCAGCTTGTCATCAATATCGACCAACTTACCCAGCCGCTGCTCGACGCTAATGAGCTGCGACAGCATGGGTGCGGAATCGGATTCCGAGAGCATGTCGAGCGCCTGCTGCGCACCCTCGATCAGACTGGCGGCATGTGACAGCCGGCTGTGCTCACTGCACACGTCAGCCCACTCGCCCGGCTGCGGCGACAGCTTCTGCAATTCACTCACTTGCCACTCAAGTCGCTCACGCTCCAGCAGCGCCTGCTTGGTGTCACGCTCGAATTCTTCTCGCTGCCGCGTGACTGCGCGCCACTGCTTGAAGGCGGCGCCGACTTCTTTCACCTTGTCGTGTAATCCGGCGTGGGCATCCAGCAGCTGACGCTGCGCGTCAGCGCGCAGCAGCGACTGGTGAGCGTGCTGACCATGAATATCGACCAGCATCTCGCCCAGCTCGCGCAGTTGCGTTATGGTGACGGTGACACCATTAATGAAGGCTTTCGATTTGCCGGTGTTATCAATCACACGTCGCAGCAGCAGCGAGCTTTCTTCGATATCAAATGCATGCTCGCTTAACCAGTTTTGTAATGAGGCATCCAGCTCGCCGCCAAACTCAGCCACGATATCGGCTCGGGTAGCGCCCTCGCGTACCACGCTGGCGTCCGCACGACCACCCAGGGCTAGCGTGAGCGCATCAATCAGAATGGATTTACCCGCGCCGGTTTCGCCGGTGAATACCGTGAAACCCGACGACAGATCAAGTTCGACAAAGTCGACAATGACAAAGTCACGAATAGCGAGCGCGCGCAGCATCGTCGAAGCGAAAGTAAAAACGCTATTTTAATTGACCGGAGGTCGATGGGTACTCGTTCCAGTGCAACTTCTCGCGCAGCGTATCGAAATAACTCCAACCCAGCGGATGCAGAAAGGTCACGGTGTAGCGCGAACGTTTCAGCACAACGCGATCATGCACCTGCAAGGTGATGACCGACTGCATATCAAAGTTCACACTACAGTCGCGACCACTGGATAGCTCGATCTCGATCTCGCGATCATCCGACAATACGATAGGCCGATTGGAAAGTGCGTGCGGCGCGATCGGCACCATCACTATCCCGCCCAGCTGCGGCT
>JBEDGK010000129.1:0-4962 GCA_041174665.1 Pseudomonadota bacterium | reverse complement strand
TGATGTTCGCCATCGCGCTTACCTGCGGCGGGTAAAACAAACGCTTCTTCGAATTTTTTCTGAAACTGTTTCTCTTTCATCTCAGTCACTCCCACGCCGGGTACAGACAGACTTTTACGGGGAATGAATCGTCTCAACACCAAAATTCTTTAGGGCAGGGGGCCTACGGATCCGATTTCAGTTTCCGCCACAGCGTCGTTCGACTGATACCCAGATAAGCCGCGGCTTCCGCGCGGTTACCCTTGAACCTGCGCAGCACGGTGTGCACATCGACTGATCCGGCGGGAGTGGGTCCGGTGGCCGCGCTCGCAGAGAGACGCAATAACTCCGGGGCTAGCTGAGAGAGCAGCACAGGCGTCAGTGCCTGCAGCGGCTCGACAGCAAGAGACAGCGCCACCCGCTGCATCAGATTGCGCAGCTCGCGCACATTGCCGGGCCAGTGCCAGCTTTGCAGCAGCGGACCGCAAGTCTGAAGCTCCGCATGAAGGTTCGCCCCGGGCCGCGCGCCGAGCTCGGCCAGCGAATTTTTCAGCCACCATTCCGCCAGCGGCACAATATCCCCAGTGCGCTCACGCAGCGGCGCAATGCTCATCCGAAGCACACCTAGTCGGTAGAAAAGATCAGCACGAAACTCGCCCTGCGCGACACGCTCTTCAAGACGGCAATGGGTCGCGCTGATGATGCGCACATCGACCGGTATGGGTCGGGTGCCGCCGACACGAACGACCTCTTTTTCTTCGAGCACGCGCAGTAGCCGTGTTTGCAAGGGCAGCGGCATCTCACCAATCTCGTCAAGGAAGAGCGTGCCCCGATGCGCCGACTCGAACACGCCCGCATGACCGCCGCGGCGCGAACCAGTGAAAGCGCCTTCTTCGTAGCCGAACAGCTCGGATTCCAGCAGCGACTCTGCGATCGCGCCGCAGTTGATCGCAACAAAGGGATGCGCACCGCCACCCGCGCGCCGACTCTCGGCGTGGATTGCCTGCGCGACCAGCTCCTTGCCTGTACCCGTTTCGCCTTCGATCAGCACCGGGGCCGGGGACTTCGCGTACAGCATGATCGTCTGCCGCAAAGATTGCATGTGGTCAGAATCACCGCGCAGCTCACCGATGCCATGTTTCGCGCGCAGCTTGTCCGGTGCCGGATAATGTCTGCCGCGCGGCGTTTCCAGCTGGGTCGCGCGTGTGAGATCGAGCGCGTCTTCAAATGCCTGCCGTATGGATGCAGCAGAGTAGACGAATACCCCGGCCATTCCGGCTTCTTCAGCAAGGTCGGTAATCAGACCAGCGCCGACAATCGCCTTGATGCCTGAGGCCTTCATTTCGTTGACCTGCGCGCGCGCATCTTCCACCGTCACATAGGTGCGTTGCATGATCGTCAGCCCGAAGGTTTGCTGGAACTCTTCCAGCTCGCGCAGCGGCTCCTGGTAGTTGATCAGTCCTATGTCTGGCGTGATCTTGCGTGCGCGCGCCAGCGCCTGCATCACATCAAACCCGCTTGCTTTGGCGGTGATGACGGGAATCGATAGCCTGCTCTTCAGATAGGCCGCATTTGAGCCAGCGGATATCACCGCATCGCATCGCTCGTTCTGAAGTTTTTCACGAATATGGGCAACCGCTTCCTCGAAACCCAGCGGTATCGGCTCGATGTTTGCTCGATCGTCAAATTCGACCGTGATGTCTCGGAACAGATCGAACAGGCGCGACATCGAGACCGTCCAGAACACGGGTTGGGTCTGATTCTCGCGAGCAGGGAAGGCTGGACGGACCATCGCGGGGTATTTCAATGTTTCACTATAATGAAACATTGAAACACAAAATGAAACATTTGTGCAACAAGATTTTTTGCCTTAATTTTTAGCAGGGTCGCCAAGCCTCTGTTTCCACGCAGGTTTTGCGGGCCGGCCTGTGGACTACCTTGTTCGTCACGAGATGGCATGCCGATTGCAAATCGGTTCGGGTCAATTTATCGATTTGTTCATTCCATAGGAACCTCATGACCAAGCTCACACCCGGCGCCAAATTCAGGCAGGCGATGAAGGAAGAATCGCCGCTGCAAGTCATCGGCGCGATCAATGCCAATCACGCGCTGCTGGCCAAACGCGCAGGCTTTCGTGCGATCTATTTGTCGGGCGGCGGTGTGGCCGCTGGTTCACTCGGCCTTCCCGATCTCGGCATCTCCAACCTCGATGATGTGCTGACCGATGTTCGTCGCATCACCGATGTCTGCGATTTGCCGCTGCTAGTCGATGTCGATACCGGTTTCGGTTCGTCGGCATTTAATGTCGCTCGCACGGTGAAATCAATGATCAAATTCGGTGCCGCTGCGCTCCATATCGAAGATCAGGTCGGTGCGAAGCGTTGCGGCCATCGTCCCAACAAAGAAATCGTTTCCAGGCAGGAGATGGTGGACCGTGTGAAAGCCGCGGTCGACGCGCGCACGGATGACCAGTTCGTGATCATGGCGCGCACCGATGCGCTGGCCGTCGAAGGATTGGACGCCGCCATTGAGCGTGCTGTCGCTTGCGTGGAAGCGGGTGCGGACATGATCTTCCCCGAAGCGATCACCGAGCTGGCGATGTACAAACAATTCGCCGCAGCCGTGAAGGTGCCGGTCCTGGCCAACATTACCGAGTTTGGCGCAACGCCGCTGTATACGGTGGAAGAATTGCGCGGCGCAGATGTCGGCCTCGTGCTCTATCCGCTGTCGGCCTTCCGCGCGATGAACAAGGCGGCAGAAAATGTGTATCTTGCGGTTCGCCGCGATGGCACGCAAAAGCATGTCGTCGATACCATGCAGACCCGCATGGAGCTATATGACCGCATCGGCTATCACGATTTCGAGCAAAAGCTCGACGCGCTTTTCGCACAGCAAAAAACCAAGTAACCCCCGGAGAAATCATCATGAGCGAGCAACAGGCCTCTGGCTTCAAACCAAAAAAATCCGTCGCGCTGTCCGGCGTCACCGCTGGCAATACCGCGCTGTGCACAGTCGGCAAGACCGGTAACGATTTGCACTACCGCGGCTATGACATTCTTGATGTCGCCGACACCTGCGAATTCGAAGAGATTGCTCACCTGCTGGTGCATGGCAAGCTGCCTACCACCGCTGAGCTGGTCGCATATAAGCAAAAGCTCAAGGCATTACGTGGTTTGCCCGCGAATGTGAAGGCCGTGCTCGAATGGCTACCCGCATCATCACATCCTATGGACGTGATGCGCTCGGGTGTTTCCGCGCTGGGTTGTGTACTGCCCGAAAAAGATGATCACAATGTCCCCGGCGCGCGCGATATCGCTGACCGCCTGATGGCCTCGCTAGGTTCCATACTGCTGTACTGGTATCACTACAGCCACAACGGCAAGCGTATCGAAGTCGAGACCGATGATGATTCCATCGGCGGCCACTTCCTGCACTTGCTGCATGGCCATGAACCCTCCGATCTGTGGGTCAAGGCGATGCATATCTCGCTGATCCTGTACGCTGAGCACGAATTCAATGCTTCCACCTTCGCTGGTCGCGTGATCGCTGGCACGGGTTCGGATATGTTCTCTGCGATCACGGGTGCCATTGGCGCGCTGCGTGGCCCCAAGCATGGTGGCGCAAATGAAGTGGCCTTCGAAATTCAGAAGCGCTATGACAATCCGGATGAGGCCGAGGCCGATATCCGTCGTCGGGTCGAGAACAAGGAAGTCATCATCGGCTTTGGTCACCCGGTGTATACCATCTCCGATCCGCGCAACAAGGTCATCAAGGAAGTCGCGCGTAATTTGTCCAAGCAAGCCGGCTCGACAAAAATGTTCGACATTGCCGAGCGCCTGGAAAGCGTGATGTGGGACGTCAAGAAAATGTTCCCCAACCTGGATTGGTTCTCGGCTGTCTCGTATCACATGATGGGCGTGCCGACCGCGATGTTTACTCCGCTGTTCGTGATCTCGCGTACCTCTGGCTGGTCGGCGCATATCATAGAGCAGCGCATCGATAACAAGATCATCCGTCCGAGCGCGAATTACGTTGGACCGGAAAATCTGAAATTTGTACCGATCTCGAAGCGCAAGTAATTCGTCAGTTTGCGAAAAGTCACTGGATCCCGGCCTGCGCTGGGATGACAGAGTTGAAGTCGCTGGCTTCTCATTCGTCGCCCCGGCGCAGGCCGGGGTCCAGGGTCTTCCATCGTCCGGCGCTGCTTGTCTGAAAACCTCTGACAGAATCCCACCTCACCCAATCATGAACACCGCCCACCGTAAACCTCTCCCCGGAACCCAGCTCGATTACTTCGACGCCAAAGCCGCCGTCGATGCGATCCAGCCCGGTGCCTACGACAAACTGCCTTATACCTCGCGCGTGCTCGCTGAGAATCTCGTGCGTCGCTGCGATCCGTCCACGCTGACTGATTCGCTCAAGCAGCTGATTGAACGCCGTCGTGACATGGATTTCCCCTGGTTCCCCGCGCGCGTTGTGTGCCACGATATTCTCGGTCAGACCGCACTGGTCGATCTCGCTGGTCTGCGCGATGCGATCGCCGATCAGGGTGGTGATCCTGCCAAGGTTAACCCTGTGGTGCCAGTACAGCTGATTGTTGACCATTCCTTGGCGGTGGAGTGCGGTGGTTTCGATCCGCAGGCCTTCGAAAAAAATCGTGCGATTGAAGATCGCCGCAATGAAGATCGCTTCCATTTCATCGACTGGACCAAGCACGCGTTCAAGAATGTCGATGTCATCCCGCCGGGGAACGGGATCATGCATCAGATCAATCTGGAGCGCATGTCACCGGTGATTCAAGCGCAGCAAGGCGTGGCGTATCCTGACACGTGTGTCGGTACCGACAGTCATACGCCGCATGTCGATGCATTGGGCGTGATTGCGATTGGTGTCGGCGGACTGGAAGCCGAAAATGTGATGCTTGGCCGCGCATCATGGATGCGTCTGCCAGATATCGTCGGCGTGGAACTGACGGGCAAGCCG
>JBEDGK010000128.1:0-3347 GCA_041174665.1 Pseudomonadota bacterium | reverse complement strand
CAAGGGTGGCCGGACGCAGACGCTCTGCCAGGGGCGCGGTCATGATGACGGATGATTATTGTTGCAAGACGTCCGCCCCCTTGGGCATGACAAATTTGAACTGCCCGCTCGACAGTACAGGATTTTTTTCGAATTTGGTAAAGGACAGTATTGACACCTGCCCAAAACTGTCGCGCAACTCCATCGCGACGGGTATACCATCTCTGAATCCAATACCGATTTTTTCGAACTGCGTGTCTTTTGCTTTAGGTATCGCTTGCAACCATTCAATCCCATCGCGGGTACCCGCTTCAGACAGCGTGAAATTCTTCTCCAAGTCATTACTGCCAAACAGTATTGCTGCCGGGGAGGAGCCAATCGCGTTACCCAATGTCCTGCTCGTGACCTGATTCAAGTCTTTGTCGTAAATGTAGAGTTTCTCGCCATCTGCTTGCAGCACCTGTTCATAAGGCTTCTGGTAAGACCAGATAAATTTCCCAGGACGTGCAAACAGAAAATTCCCCGATGAGGGGCTTGAGGTGTGCAGCTTGCCGCCCTCTTCTTTCACCATGCGCTGACTGAACTCGCCGCGCGCACTCTTGGTGGCGGCAACAAAGGAACGGAACTGGTCGAGGGCAGCAGCATTCACCCACGGCGGCAGGCACAGTAAAAGCGGTAAAAGATATGTTGGCTTCACATCAAACTCAGGCAGGGGGCTACTCGGCATTACCCGTTGGTACCAAGATGTCGCGATTACCATTCGATTGCATCGCCGAGACGATGCCACTCTGCTCCATCTGTTCAAGCAGGCGCGCCGCACGATTGTAACCAATGCGCAGATGGCGCTGCACCAACGAGATCGATGCACGGCGGTTCTTGAGCACGATGGCGACCGCCTGGTCATACATCGGATCGGCTTCTCCGCTCGGGGCACCAATCCCACCGATATCGCCACCGTCTTCTGCCACACCGCCTTCGAGTATGCCTTCGATATAGTTGGGCTCTCCTTGAGATTTCAGATGGTCGACCACGCGGTGCACTTCGTCATCACCGACAAAGGCACCATGCACACGTACCGGAAGACCTGTGCCGGGTGGCAGATACAGCATGTCACCCATACCCAACAGGGCTTCGGCTCCCTGTTGATCGAGAATCGTGCGCGAATCGATCTTGGAAGACACTTGAAAGGCGATCCGGGTCGGGATATTGGCTTTGATCAAACCGGTGATCACATCGACCGACGGACGCTGAGTCGCGAGTATCAGATGGATGCCAGCTGCGCGCGCCTTTTGCGCGATACGAGCGATCAGTTCTTCGACCTTCTTGCCAACCACCATCATCAAATCAGCGAGTTCATCGATGATGATCACGATGGTCGGAAGCTTCTCCAAAGGCTCGGGCGCATCGGGTGTCAGGCTGAACGGGTTGGGAATCTTTTCTTCTTTTTTGTCGGCGTCGATGATCTTCTGGTTGTAACCGGCCAGATTGCGCACGCCCAGCTTGGACATCAGCCTGTAGCGGCGTTCCATCTCATTGACTGCCCAATTCAGCGCGTGGCCTGCCTGACGCATGTCGGTGACAACGGGCGCTAGGAGGTGCGGAATGCCTTCATAAATCGACAGTTCCAGCATTTTCGGATCGATCAGAATCAGTCGTACCTGATTCGGGTCGGCCTTGTAAAGCAACGAGAGAATGGTCGCGTTGATGCCCACCGATTTACCCGAACCCGTGGTACCGGCGATCAGCAAGTGTGGCATCTTGGCCAGATCGGCGACTACCGGATTACCCGCAATGTCTTTGCCCAAACCAATGGTCAGAAGGGAGCTGTTGTCGTTGTACACCTTCGAGCCAAGGATCTCGGTCAGGCGTACGATCTGACGCTTGGGATTGGGTAGCTCAAGGCCCATGTAATTCTTGCCGGGAATGGTCTCGACAACACGGATTGATACCAGCGACAGGGCGCGCGCGAGATCACGGGCGAGATTAACGATCTGACTACCCTTCACCCCGGTTGCCGGCTCGATCTCGTAACGCGTGACGACCGGGCCAGGGTAGGCCGCGACGACTTTCACCTCCACGCCAAAGTCAGAGAGTTTCTTCTCGATCAGACGACTGACGTATTCCAGCGTCTCGACCGTGACAGTCTCTTGTTCTGCAGGTGGCTCATCGAGCAGCGACAGTGGCGGCAGATTGGTATCGGGCATATCCAGGAAGAGCGATACTTGCTTTTCCTTTTCCACCCGCTCTGACTTGGGCACATTCACAACCTGCGGCACGATCTGTATCGGGGAGGTAGCCTTGGCCTCGACGATCCGCGCGCGTTCCTGGACGACGACCTCTTCACGCTTGACGGCAGCTTCCTGACCGACCTTTCGGTCCTGACGCTCGGCATACAACTGCACCATCCACGTCGCGAAACTCTCTATCCCACCGCCGAGCTTTTCTGCGACAGCCATCCACGACACATGAAAGCACAGCGAAAAACCCAGGCCAAACAGCATCAGCAAAATCAGCGTGCCACCATCAAAGCCAAAGTTTGTCTGAGCAGCTCCACCGACCAGCTCGCCCAGCACACCGCCGGGATCACGAGGCAGCTTCACCTTCAGCGTGTACATGCGGACATACTCCAGACCGGAGCTACCTAGTATCAGCATCACAAAGCCGGCGATACGTATGACCAGCTCGTAGCGATGCCGCTTCTCGGGTTCTTTTTTCAGCAGAAAGCGGTTAGCCAACTGGCGGTAGCTGACCCAGACGCCCGCCATCAGCGCAACGCTCCACCACCAGGCAGAAAACCCGAATACGTACAGCATCAAATCGGCCAGCCAGGCGCCGGCCGAACCGCCCCAGTTGGTCGGACGAAGCGCGATACCTGCATGCGACCAGCCAGAATCGGTCGGGGAATAGGTGAACAGCACCAGCGTCAGGTAGGCACAAGCGACGGCCAGCACTAGCCAGCGGGCCTCGGACAGCAGCCGGATCAGACGGTTCGGCAAGGGATCGGGCGTGGGCTCCGGCGGCGTGCGCGTGTACGAAGTGGTCGTTCTTGTCATGAAATCCAGGTTTTGCTGTAGTTTCTGCAGGCTGCTGCTGCCGCCGGTACCAGACGCTCAGTTCCACTATAATTTCGAGCTTGCGGCGCTGATCGGTGCGGCAATATCGCATGAATCAACCCGAGATGATACTCCCTCCCGGAAGGCTTTTTCCTCTCCGCCAAGCTCCTGCTATCGCATTCTGCTTCACCTGTTAACTTGTCCATTTCAGAAGAATCCCATGTCCAGCCCCAAACATGCTCGTGTACTGATCATTGGTTCCGGCCCTGCCGGCTACAGCGCTGCGGTATATGCCGCGCGCGCCAACCTCAAACC
>JBEDGK010000127.1:0-8110 GCA_041174665.1 Pseudomonadota bacterium | reverse complement strand
ACCCCATACATCCAATCGCTCAACGCAATCAACTTCGACAACGCCAACGCTCGGCAACGCGAGATTCTTGAGACCGCTAAAAAACAAGTCGGCTTCATACCCAATATGTATGCCAATATGGTCAACGTACCAGGAGTTTTGAGTACCTATCTTCACGGATATGCACTTTTCCGTGAAGATTCCGGTTTCACACCCACCGAGCAAGAGGTGGTTTTCCTGGCAATTAGCCAAATGAATGGCTGCAAGTATTGCACCGCTGCACACAGCATGCTTGCCGACAAATTCTCTGGCGTTCCCGCTTCCGTTCTGCAGGCCATTCGCGATTCGCAACCGATTTCAGATGCTCGTCTCGCAGCCATTTTTACGCTGACTCAGGATCTGGTAAAAAATCTCGGGAAACCAACTCCCTCGAAGATTGAAGCCTTCTTTAAAGCTGGCTTCAATGAAAGCCAGCTACTCAATATTATCTTGGCAATTGCAGTGAAGGTGCTAAGTAACTACTCTAATCATGCGTTCGGCACCGAGGTTGACGAACGTTTTGCACCTTACAAAGTAGTGTGACCTTATCAATGACTGCGCCGACCACAAAAGCTGTCTTTCAGATTGCCGTCTCCCCGAAAATTCGACGTAGCGCAATCAAAGTTGCAATTGTGGTCGGTATTGTTTTGAACGTAATAAACCAAGGACCCGTAGTTTGGAATAGCGAAGAAATATCGTGGATTCACGTTTTGCTTAATTTTTTTGTGCCGTTCTGCGTATCCAGCTACAGCGCAGCGAAGAACCAGATAAGTCATTCCGTAAGTTAATCACCGAAGGTAATCTGATTAAAACTGGAGTACGCGTTCTCCTTTTGAATCGAGCGTGAGATTTGGCATAGGATGGGCTGTAGACAACTCCTCTCGTCCCTACATCAGCTTTGTAGGCACCTGATCGTAAATGCTTTTTAAACATCCGAGAAGACGCTCATTTTACCAACCGTTAAAAGGAGAAAAACATGCAGCTAGCCTGTCCGAATTGCATGGCCAAAAACCGCGTACCTGATGAACGACTCCGCGAGGCGCCGTCCTGCGGCAAATGCGGCACGCTATTAATGGCGACCGTACCTACCCAATTAGATGACACCAATTTCTCACGCTTTATCGAGGGCACAGACCTGCCGGTCATCGTAGATTTTTGGGCAGAGTGGTGTGCTCCATGCAAGATGATGGCACCGCAATTTGCAGCTGCTGCCGCACAACTGCCTGACGTTCGCTTCGTCAAAGTTGATACCGAGGCCTCGCCGCAGGCGAGCTTACGCTATCGGATTCGCAGCATCCCGACGATGGTACTTTTTAAGAACGGCAAGGAATTGGCGCGCGTAGCCGGTGCGATGAGTGCGGGCGATATTGAGCGCTGGCTCCAGTCACAAGTGTGAACCGACCACAAGGAATTTTTTAAGGAGCACGACCATGAGCCTGTTTCAGTCCGCTTCATCAATTTGTAGCGTCGCATCCAAAAATCAGCTAGTGATATTGCTCGTGCGTGGTATCGCTGGCATTGGGCTTCTGTCGTACGCGTTCAGCTTGCTGCCCCACTCACCGTTCGTGGGCTGGTGCCTACTGGCCGCGGCTATCTTTTTACTAAAGGGATGTCCAGCTTGTTGGGGGATGCATGTAGTAAATGCGCTGCGTAGTATCAGAAAACCGTCCTCAATACTATCGTTGGGAAAAATCGAGCAGCAGCGTCCCCACAAAAAGCAATACGCGCCGAAAGATATGGCAGAGCACTTATTCCCGGCAGAAGATGTCAACTGTTTCCGGCAACGCAGTGAACCCTGACTCACATCTTTCAGTCGACTTTTCAGATATATTCCTTCAACTTGTGCTCGTGGCGTAACCTCAACCGAGCCAACATGGTGTTCAATCGGTACGTCGCGAAAAACACCTCTCCGCGCCAAATCTTCAGTTCCGTACCTGCCCCAAAAAGTCAGGAGGTTCTGAGACGAAACGGGGTTTGAGACGATTTTCAGGGGATGGTGCCCATGAGGTCAGTCAGGAGCTAGTAGCAAAAAGCCCCGCATCATGCGGGGCTTTGAGCGCCTTCTAATTCGCCTAAGCGATTTAGAAAGGTAAGTCTTGGCGGAGACCGAGGGATTCGAACCCTCGATACAGGTTTAAGCCCGTATGCTTCCTTAGCAGGGAAGTGCCTTCGACCACTCGGCCAGGTCTCCACTGCCTGACGGGAATGCAACTCCCGCTCGGCAAAGGGCGCAATGATAACTTTTGCACGACTTACGGTCAATCACGACTGCTGACACCCTGTAAATTCAAGGGCTTGCGAGAGGGTCGCGATCAAGACTTCTTCTCGGACTTGTCGGTTTTGTCCTTGTCTTTCTTTTCGACGATGGTGATCTGGTCGCCGTCAGAGAGGCTGTCGGGCGGGTTGAGCACGAGTCGGTCGGCGACGGTGACACCAGACAAGACTTCGATCTTCTGCCCGAAATCTTTGCCCAGCTCAACCTTGTGAAGGGTGACAATACCCTTCTCGTCCACGACCGCGACACGCGCGCCCTCGCCGCGCAGGAGCAAGGTGTTCACCGGAACGACCATCGCTGCATTGTGACCGGCCGGGACGGACACATCGACGTAGGCACCGGGCATCAGACGGCCTTGACGGTTGTCGATGTTGATCTCCACTTGCAAGCTGCGGCTCACGGGATCGATCGCGCGGGCGGTACGCACAATCTTTGCCTCGAACTTTTGGTTCGGGATCTCTGGCTGACGCAAGATGACAGTCTCGCCCACCTTGATGCCAGCCGCATAGGCCTGTGGCACGTTCACGTAAGCGCGTAGTGTCTGCATCTGTACCAGCATGAAGAGCGGCTTGGTTGCGGTGGCGCCGGCGTCAATCAGGTCACCGACGTTTACGTTACGCTTGGTGATCACTCCATCAAAAGGCGCGACGATGCGGGTGAAAGACAGTAGCTCTTTCAGGCGCTGTATATTGGCATCGACCGCACCCAGATTGGCCAGTGCCTGCTCATACGCGCTGCGGCGCTCATCGAACTCCTGTTGCGAGACCGCGCGCTGGTCCAGCAAACCCCTCCAGCGATCCATGGTCACCTTGGCCAGATTCAGCGCCGACAGTGACTGCTGTCTGGCGGCCATCGCCTGCGCCAGCTGCTGCTCGGTTTCGGGGCTGCTGACTTCGGCGAGCAGTTCGCCGCGTTTTGCTTGGCTGCCGATGTCCTTGGTCCAGCGGACGAGATATCCACTGGCACGCGACGAGATCGGTGATTCGACTAAACCAAGCAGTGTGCCCGGCAAAGAGATGGTCTGATCGGTATTACCCGGCTCGGCATGCACTACTGAGGCATACAACTTGCCGCGGGTCTTGGCATCTGCGGCAAGTGCAGTGGCCTCTGCGCGCTGGCGCATGAAGGTCATGCCGCCGGCGATCAGCAGCAGCAGCAACAGGCTGATAAAGCCTAGTCGCATCATGCGCCAGGTGCGCACACGACGGAATTCCCGCGAACGCGAACCCTCGCCTTGCATGGCTAGATAAGCGTGACGTTCTTTGCTCATGATTCCTTCCTTCAGACAGGCTGGGCAATGAGCCGCGCTCGCTCACGCCTTGCGATGAAACGGTGCGCCATTGCGAATACGATCGGTACAAAGAACAAGGTCGATACCGTGGCGAACAGTAGCCCGCCGATCACGGCGCGTCCCAGGGGTGCGTTCTGCTCACCGCCCTCGCCCAGGCCGAGTGCCATGGGCAGCATGCCGATGATCATTGCAGAGGCCGTCATCAGCACCGGGCGAATTCGGGTAGAGCCTGCCTCCAGCGCGGCCGACAATGGCGGTACGCCCGCACGCAATCGCTGTAACGCAAACGACACCACGAGAATACTGTTGGCTGTGGCGACACCCATGGTCATGATGGCGCCAGTGAGCGCGGGCACTGACAAGTGCGTACCCGACAAGAAGAGCATCCAGGCAATGCCTGCCAACGCTGCCGGCAGTGCGCTGATAATGATCAGCGGATCCAGCCAGCTCTGGAAGTTCACGACAATCAGCAGATACACCAGAACGATTGCACCGGCGAGCCCGAGCAGCAGGCCGTTGTAGGACGACTTCATCGTGTTTACCTGGCCGCGCATCTGCAGCTTGTGACCTTTCTGCAGCTTGGGCTGCATCGCCTCGACTTCCTTGCTGATATCTTTGACCACGCCGCCAAAATCACGACCGTGCACGTTCACGTAAATATCTACCACGGGGCTGATGTCGTACTCGGATACCACCGCGGGCGTGACAGCCGGCTTGGCCGTGACCAGATTACCCAGTAACTGCGGGGTGCCGCCGCCGGTCGGCGATACCGGGGTGCGCATCAACTCATCGAGCGTATTGACCTTGTACTGCGGTGACTGTACGAGCACGTTGTACACCACGCTATTGCCGGGATTGACCCAGAACGCAGGCTGCGTCTGAAAGCTGCCCGCCAGCGACACCAGCACGTTCTGCGCAACATTGGCTGCCGACAGATTCAGTGCCTGCAGCGCGGTGCGGTCGGTTTCCAGTGCCAGCGTCGGCTGATCCAGACGCTGATGGATATGCACATCGACTGCGCCGGGGATTTTTTCCAGCTTGCGCAGCATTTCCTTGGCCAGCTCGTAGTTGGCATTGACATCCTTGCCGGAGAACTGCACATCAATGGGCGCCTGCGAGCCGAAGTTCAGAATCTGCGAAATGATGTCGGGTGGCTGGAAGTAGAACTCGGTTCCGGGGAAACGGCGCGGTAATTCATCTCGCAGCCGTGCAATGTGCGACTGCGTGGGCTGGTGTCCCTGCTTCAGTGAGATCAGTAGCTCGGTGTCGATGGAACCAAAGGTGCCTGCATTGTTGTATGACATATTCATGCTACTGATCGTCACACCGATATTGGCCAGCACGGTGTCGAGCTCATCCGGCGGCACCTGCTGCCGTATCTCGCGCTCGACTTGGTCAGCAAGACGCGCCGTCTCTTCGATGCGCGTGCCGGATGCGGCACGCATGTGCAAACGAATCTGACCTGCGTCGACCTCAGGGAAAAAATCCTGACCCAGCAGGAAGAACAGACCGCAGGACGCCACACAAAAACTCAGGAACATCGTCACAAAAGCCTTGCGGCGTGTGAGGAGCGCTGAAAGCGCGGACAGGTAGGTCGCGCGCATACGCTCAAAGCCGCGATCAAACGCGATATGGACACGCTTGAGTGTGCTGGGCTTGCCGCTGTTGGCATGCGCCTGATGTTTCATCATCATCAGCGCCATGGTCGGCACCAGCGTACGCGAGAGGAAGTAAGACGCCAGCATCGCAAAGACTACCGCCTCGGCTAGCGGCACGAATAGGTAGCGCGCGACACCGGTCAGGAAAAACATCGGCAAAAACACGATGCAGATACACAGTGTCGATACCAGCGCCGGCACCGCAATCTCGCTGGCGCCGTCGAAGATGGCGTTATACAAGTCTTTGCCGAGATGCAGATGACGCTCGATGTTCTCGATCGTCACTGTCGCATCATCGACGAGAATACCGATTGCCAGCGTCAGTCCACCCAGCGTCATCAGGTTGATCGTTTCGCCCAGCGCATGCAGCACGATGATGGAGCTGAGAATCGACAGCGGTATCGACACCGCAATGATGCACGTGCTGCGCCAATTACCCAAGAACAGAAGAATCAGTATCGCCGTCAGCAGCGAGGCGATCACGGCCTCATGCAGCACGCTGTCGATTGCGGCACGCACGAAGATGGACTGATCGAACATGGTCGTGATGTTCAGTCCTTCCGGTGCGCCTTTCATGATCTCGGCAACCTTGGTTTTTACATTGTCGACAATGTTCAGCGTCGATTCGGAGCCATTCTTCATCACCGTGAGCAGCACACCTCGCTCGCCGTTTTTCTTGACGATATTCTGTTGCGGCTGGAAGCCGTCACGCACATGCGCGACCTCGCGCAAATAGGTGGTGGAACCGTTCACGGTCTTGACCGGAATCTGGTTCATCCCTTCAATGGAATCTGGCGAGCCATTTAGCCGTACTGAATGCTCAAGCTCATTCAGCTTCACCGTGCCGCTAGGCAGGATCAGGTTTTGCGCATTGACTGCGTTGACCACATCGGCCGGCGTCAGACCCTTTGCGAGTAAGGCCTGAGTGTCGAGATCGATGGATACCACGCGGAATTTGCCGCCATACGGATACGGCACCGCAACACCAGGAATCGTGATCAGCTGCGTCCGCACCTGGTTAATCGCGATATCGTTGAGCTGCTGCTCGGACATCAGCGGGCTCGACAAACCCACCTGCACCACCGGCACACTGGAGGCCGAGTAATTGATGATCAGCGGCGGCACCGTGCCCGGTGGCAGTGTGCGCAGCATGAACTGACTGATGGAGGTGATCTGCGAGATCGCGGACGGCAGATTCACATTGGGATGGAAATACACCTTCACCACCGCCAGACCGGCCATGGACTGCGACTCAATATGCTCAACATCATTGACCGTGGTGGTCAGTGCTTTTTCATACGGGCTGACGATGCGCTCGCGAATGTCCTTGGGCGCCATGCCGGTGTAGTTCCAGACGACGCTGACGACAGGGATTTTGATATCGGGAAGGATATCGGTTGGCGTGGAGCGGAGCACGAACGGTGTCGCCAGCAGGATCATCAGCGCCATCACCAGATAGGTGTAAGGACGCCGCAGCGCAATATCGACAAGCCACATAGAGATGCCCGGATGGAGGTCACGTATCCCCGGTTTCCGCTCCGGGATCGTGCTTTTATAGATTATTTCTTTATCGATTATTGCACGGCTGTGCGATTTAATCTTCAGAATACGTTTAGGCGGGGTTTTTGCGGGCCGCAAGCGCCTCACAGTGGCGGAGCGCGCGCAGCCCGGGGCTGTGATCTTTTTTGCATGCAGGGCGGCCCGTCAGCAGGATGCCGCCGAGGACCCCTGTCAGGGTCGGGTCAGTATCGGGCGCTGCCCTGCCTGCATGGGTGTGACGGTCGGCGCCCGCGATCTGCGCGGCCAGATTCGGCTTGCGGGTGAGACCCGGCTCGGAGTGCCATCGGCAGGGAATGTCAGTCTTTTTCCAGGCCGAAGGCCTTGTGCAACGCACGTACGGCCAGCTCCATGTATTTCTCATCGATCAGCACCGAGATCTTGATCTCGGAGGTCGAAATCATCTGGATATTGATGCCCTCTTCTGACAGCGTGCGGAACATCTGCGATGCGATTCCTACATGGCTGCGCATGCCCACGCCAACCACCGAGACCTTGGATACCTTATTGTCGCCGACGACATGGCTCGCTCCCAACGAAGGTTTGACACCGTCATCGATGATCTTCATCGATTTGTCGTAGTCGCCGCGCGGCACGGTGAAGGTGAAATCGGTCTTGCCATCGACAGAGATATTCTGAATGATCATGTCGACTTCCACATTCGCGTCTGCCACCGGGCCGAGAATCTGGAAAGCGATACCCGGCTTGTCCGGTACGCCACGAATGGTGATCTTGGCCTCATCGCGGCTGAACGCGATGCCGGTGATGGTGGCTTGTTCCATGTGAGTGTCTTCCTCAAACGATATCAGGGTGCCGGACTGGGCTTCTTCCTCCAGCGGGATCATCGGGTCTGTCAGCGACGACAGCACGCGGGTCGGCATACGATAGTTGCCGGCGAATTCAACCGAACGTATCTGCAAGACCTTCGAGCCCAGCGAGGCCATCTCGAGCATTTCTTCAAAGGTGACTGTCTTCAGACGACGCGCATCGGAGACGACCCGTGGGTCGGTGGTGTAGACACCATCGACATCGGTGTAGATCAGGCATTCATCCGCCTTCAGCGCCGCGGCAACCGCGACCGCTGAGGTATCCGAACCACCGCGACCAAGCGTGGTGATGTTACCGGCGTCATCCGTGCCCTGAAAGCCGGTGATGATCACGATGCGTCCAGCGTTGAGGTCGTTTTTTACTTTCGCATCATCAATCGACTGAATCCTCGCCTTGGTGTAAGCGCTGTCCGTGACGATCGGTACTTGCCAGCCGGTGTAGGACACGGCGTCTTTGCCGATCGATTGCAAAGCAATGGCCAAG
>JBEDGK010000126.1:0-10444 GCA_041174665.1 Pseudomonadota bacterium | reverse complement strand
ATATTATGAAATTTAATATCGCAGTTTGAAAAAAATAGGTAGTGCTGATACACTTCCGTGAATTCTGGATACCCGCCAGAATGAACAGCATGCTGGCTGCGACCCGGCCCGCGATCTGCCTCCCGGCACCTCATAAAAGCAAGGAGACCTGCTCATGTCAGCTCAGCTCGACAACATCCTGGCGCAAGCCGCCAACGATCCCGATGTAATGGAAACCCAGGAGTGGCTTGATGCCCTTGAGTCCGTGATCGAGCTGGAGGGCGCGGAGCGCGCGCACTATCTTCTTGAGCGCATGGTCGATCTGGCCCGCCGTCGCGGCGCGCACATTCCTTTTTCCAGTAACACCGCCTACGTCAACACGATTCCCGCGCATCTGGGCGAGCACTGCCCGGGCAATCTGGAATATGAAGAGCGGCTCCGTTCCTACATGCGCTGGAATGCAATGGCGATGGTGGTCAAAGCCAACCGAGCCGATGGCGATCTGGGCGGGCATATCTCGAGCTTCGCGTCGCTGGCGAACATGCTCGGCATAGGCTTCAATCATTTCTGGCACGCGCCGACCGAGCACCATGGCGGCGACCTGCTCTATATACAAGGCCACTCGTCGCCGGGCATTTATGCGCGTGCCTTCCTTGAAGGTCGCATCTCCGAAGACCAGATGCTGAATTTCCGGCGCGAAGTCGATGGCAAGGGCCTGTCGTCCTATCCGCATCCGAAGCTGATGCCGGACTTCTGGCAATTCCCTACCGTATCGATGGGCCTCGGTCCGCTAATGGCCATCTATCAGGCACGCTTCCTCAAATACCTGCACGCTCGGCAAATCGCCGACACCGCCAACCGCAAGGTCTGGGCGTTCTGTGGTGATGGTGAAATGGACGAGCCGGAATCGATGGGCGCGATCGGCATGGCCGGTCGCGAGATGCTCGACAACCTCGTATTCGTCATCAACTGCAACTTGCAGCGACTCGATGGCCCGGTGCGCGGCAATGGCAAGATCATTCAGGAGCTCGAAGCCGATTTCCGGGGTGCAGGCTGGAATGTAATCAAAGTGATCTGGGGCTCGAACTGGGACGATCTGCTCGCGCGTGACAAGGACGGTGTGCTGCAGCGGATCATGATGGAAACCGTCGACGGCGAGTACCAGAACTACAAGGCCAAGGATGGCGCCTATGTGCGTAAGCATTTCTTTGGCAAGCATCCCAAGGCGCTGGAGCTGGTGGCCAATATGTCAGACGATGATCTCTGGCGTCTGCTGCGCGGTGGTCATGATCCGCACAAGATTTACGCTGCCTACAAGCTGGCACAAGAGCACAAGGGCCAGCCGACGGTGCTGCTGGTGAAAACCGTCAAAGGTTACGGCATGGGCAAGTCGGGCGAGGCGCGCAACACCGCGCACCAGACCAAGAAGCTCGATGACGATGCCATTCGCGAGATGCGCGACCGCTTCGGTATCCCGGTGCCCGATGACAAACTACACGATGTCCCGTTCTACAAGCCGTCCGACGATGCGCCAGAAATGAAGTATCTGCACGAGCGCCGCAAGCAGCTGGGCGGCTATCTCCCGCAACGCCGTCGTGTCGCCGAAGAGACCTTGCCAGTCCCGCCGCTGTCGGCGTTTCAGCCGGTATTGGATGCGACTGCCGAGGGTCGCGAGATCTCGACGACGCAGGCCTATGTGCGCACACTGACCGTGCTGCTGCGCGACGCTAATCTCGGCCCGCGCGTCGTGCCTATCCTCGTCGACGAAGCACGCACCTTCGGCATGGAAGGTTTTTTCCGTCAGATTGGCATCTTCAGTCAGCAAGGTCAGCTCTACGAGCCGGTCGACAAAGATCAGGTCAGCTATTACCGAGAAGACAAAGCCGGCCAGATCCTCCAAGAAGGTATCAATGAAGCCGGCGCGATGAGCTCATGGATCGCTGCGGCGACCTCGTACTCGACGAACAATCGAGTGATGATCCCGTTCTATATTTTCTATTCGATGTTCGGCCTGCAGCGCATCGGTGATCTGGCCTGGGCAGCGGGGGATATGCGTGCACGCGGTTTTCTGCTCGGCGGCACCTCAGGCCGCACCACACTGAACGGCGAAGGCTTACAGCATGAAGATGGTCACAGCCATGTGCTGGCCTCGACCATACCGAACTGCATGCCCTATGACCCGACCTTCGCGCACGAAGTTGCGGTGATCATTCAGGATGGCCTGAAACGCATGGTCGAGAAGCAGGAAGATGTGTTCTATTACATCACCCTGATGAACGAGAACTACAGCCACCCCGGTCTGAAAGCAGGGCAAGAAGAGGGCATACTCAAAGGTCTGTATCTGCTGCAGCCATCCGCAGCGAAGAAAGCGAAGCACAAGGTGCAGCTGATGGGTTCGGGCACCATCTTGCGCGAGGTCATTGCCGCCGCTGACTTGCTTGAGAAGGATTGGGATATTGCTGCCGATATCTGGTCAGCGCCTTCGTTCACCTTGCTGGCACGCGATGGTCAGGATGCGGAACGCTGGAATCTGCTGAACCCGACAGCCAAGACACCGCGCATTCCTTTTGTCACGCAAGCACTGCAAGCCTCGGAAGGTCCGGTGATCGCAGCAACCGACTACATGCGTACTTACGCCGATCAGATTCGTGCCTACATGCCGAAAGATCGCCACTACAGAGTGCTCGGCACTGACGGTTTTGGTCGCTCGGATACGCGCGCCAAGCTCAGGGAGTTTTTCGAGGTCAATCGTTACTTCGTGACTGTGGCTGCGCTCAAGTCACTGGCTGACGCAGGCAGCATCGATGCATCTGTCGTTGCGAAAGCAGTGCAGAAGTACGGCATTGATCCGAACAAACCCAATCCTGTGCTTCAGTAATCCCGCAGCGTACCGTCGTCGCCACGCCGCGGGCTTGCCAGCGGCGCTTGTCGTGAACAACAAGTTGTGCCTCGTCGCTCACCGTCGGCGAGATACCTCCGCAAAAAGAAGTCGTGACATCACGGAGCAAGAAGATGAGTCAAGTAGAAATCAAAGTGCCGGATATTGGTGATTTCAAGGAAGTCGAAGTCATCGAGTTACTGGTCAAACCAGGCGACACCGTCAGGGCTGAGCAATCGCTGATCACCGTCGAATCCGACAAAGCCAGCATGGAGATACCCAGCAGCCACGCGGGCGTCGTCAAAGAGTTGAAAGTCAAGCTCGGTGACAAGGTCGCCGAGGGCTCACTGGTTTTGCTTCTGGAGCCATCAGAAGCAGGTGCAGCTGCCACCGCGCCCGCTGCTGCGCCCGCTCCGACCTCCGTGGCGGCGCCCGCAGTGGTTACGCCCGCAGTGGTTACGCCCGCAGCTCAAGCTGCTCCAGCACCTGCCGATGCCACCGTACCCGCTGTCTCGGCCGCTGCTACGTCTGAAGGGCAGCGCGCGCATGCATCACCGTCTGTGCGCAAGTTTGCTCGCGAGCTGGGCGTCGATTTATCACGCGTGAATGGCTCTGGGCCCAAAGGCCGTATTCTGCTCGAAGATGTGCAGGGTTTCGTCAAAGGTGTGATGTCGGGTTCCGCTGCTGCCCCGGTGGCGGGTGGTGGTGGTACAGGGATGTCACTACTGCCCTGGCCTTCGCTTGATTTCTCCAAGTTCGGTCATACCTCGCTCGAGCCGCTGTCTCGTATCAAGAAAATCAGTGGCCCGAATCTGCACCGCAACTGGGTGATGATCCCGCATGTGACGCAATTCGATCAGGCTGATATCACCGAGCTGGAAGCCTTCCGCAAGAGCGCCAACGAGTCGCTGGCCAAGTCTGGCGTCAAGCTGACCATGCTCGCCTTTGTGATCAAGGCCAGTGTCGCCGCGCTGAAAAAATTCCCTGCATTTAATGCATCACTCGATGCGAATGGCGAGAACCTCATCCTCAAGCATTATTACAACATCGGTTTTGCAGCTGATACACCGCAAGGACTGGTGGTACCGGTGGTGAAAAACGCCGATCAGAAAGGCATTGCCGAGATCGCAAAAGAAATGGGCGAACTCTCAGCGCAGGCACGCGACGGCAAGCTGAAACCTGCAGATATGCAGGGCGCCAGCTTCACGATCTCTTCGCTCGGCGGCATTGGTGGCACGGCATTCACGCCTATCATCAACGCGCCGGAGGTCGCCATACTCGGCTTGTCGAAATCCGAGATCATGCCGGTCTGGGATGGCAAGCAATTCGCGCCGCGGCTCATGCTTCCGTTGTCGCTGTCCTATGACCATCGCGTGATTGACGGTGCGCTCGGTGCGCGCTTCACCGTGTATCTCGCCGACGTGCTGGCAGATATGCGCAAGACACTGCTATAAGCGTTACGGAGCCAAACAATGAGCCAGATGGAAATCAAAGTCCCCGATATTGGCGATTTCAAAGAAGTGGAAGTCATCGAATTGCTTGTCAAGCCGGGTGATACTGTCAAACCCGAGCAGTCGTTGATTACGGTGGAGTCCGACAAGGCGAGTATGGAGATACCGAGCAGCCATGCGGGTGTTGTCAAAGAGCTCAAGGTCAAACTGGGTGACAAAATCGCAGAAGGTTCGCTGATCCTGTTGCTGGAAGCGGCCAATGCCAGCGTTCCAGTAGCGGCCGCACCATCATCAGCTACATCATCAGCTGCTGCATCATCGGCATCAGCGCCTGCCGCGACGATACCCTCGGCATCCGCAGCGCCGGCGCCTGTTGCTGCCAGCTTCGCCGGTCATGCCGATATCGAATGCGACACGCTGGTGCTGGGTGCCGGTCCCGGTGGCTACACCGCAGCTTTTCGTGCGGCCGATCTGGGTCAGCGCGCGGTGCTGGTCGAGCGCTACGCATCGCTCGGCGGTGTCTGTCTGAACGTGGGCTGCATTCCTTCCAAAGCCTTGCTGCATGCAGCCAAGGTGATCACCGAAGCAGAGGAGATGTCGCACTTCGGCATAAAAATATCCAGGCCCGAGATCGATATCAACGCACTGCGAGGTTGGAAAGAGAGCGTGATCAAGAAGCTGACCGGTGGTCTCTCCGGTCTGGCCAAGGCGCGTAGGGTACAGGTCGTGCAGGGCAAGGGTGGTTTCACCTCGCCGAACACGCTCAGCGTCGAGACTGCAGAGGGTACGAAGACCATCGCTTTCAAGAATGCGATCATCGCCGCAGGTTCTTCGGTCGCGAAGATTCCCGGATTTCCGTATGACGATCCGCGTCTGGTGGATTCCACCGGCGCGCTCGAACTGCGACAGATCCCCAAGCGCATGCTGGTGATCGGCGGCGGCATCATCGGTCTGGAAATGGCTTGCGTGTATGACGCGCTCGGCGCAAAAGTCAGCGTGGTTGAATTCGCCGATGGCCTGATCCCGGCGGCTGATCGCGATATCGTCAAGCCGCTGCACAAGCGCATTGAGAAGCGCTATGAGGCGATCATGCTCAAGACCAAGGTCACGAAGCTCGAAGCGCGTGCCAATGGCTTGCTGGCGACGTTCGAAGGTGAGAACGCACCCAAAGAACCGCAGATGTATGACATGGTGCTGCTGGCGGTCGGCCGCCGTCCGAATGGCAAAGAGATCGCCGCCGAAAAGGCAGGGGTGATCGTCAACGAGCGCGGCTTCATTCCAGTCGACAAGCAGCAGCGCACGAATGTGCCGCATATCTTTGCGATCGGCGATATCTGCGGCGATCCTATGCTCGCGCACAAAGCCACCAATGAGGCGAAGGTGGCCGCTGAAGTCATTGCGGGTCACAAGGTCGCCTTCGATGCGATGACCATTCCCTCGGTCGCCTATACCGATCCAGAGATCGCATGGATGGGCGTGACAGAAGCCGAAGCCAAGGCCAAAGGCATTCCCTTTGAAAAAGCCAGCTTTCCCTGGGCCGCGTCAGGCCGCGCACTGGCGATGGGTCGCGATGATGGTGTCACCAAACTGCTCTGGGATCCGGCTACCAAGCGCATCATCGGTGCGGGTATCGTGGGCGTGAACGCCGGCGAGCTGCTGGCCGAGACCGTGCTGGCGATGGAGATGGGTGCCGATCTGGACGATCTGGCGCTCACCGTGCATGCGCATCCGACTTTGTCAGAGACGCCGATGTTTGCTGCGGAGATGGGGTTGGGCAGTATTACGGATTTGTATATTCCGCCCAAGAAATAAACGCAGCTTTATTCCCGATGACGGCCAGCCTCGTGCTGGCCATTTTTTTGTTTTGCGGATGTACTACTTCCATGTTCATCCGGATCACTTTGATTTTTGTATTTCCTCACCCAAGTGGAATATTCACGTGACGTTTATTGAGTAAAATGATTCGTGCCGCCTGTTCGTTATAGTTGAGGAAGGAGTTTGTGTGAAAGGCAAGGTGACAGTCAGATCGGACTCTGAATACTGGAATGTCTTACGACGAATTGGCAAGCTTGGCGAGCTCCGTGTTAGCAGTGTCAGCAAAATAAATGGTCGCTCGGAAGTAACATTTCGCGAGCGGACCTTGGGTGAGTGGTTGCAAGATAAATTTTCATTTGATAAATCGGCATCCAGAAAAGCTCGAGAAAAAGTATTTGATGCGTTAGTGCCTCTTATAAAAGGTTCGCGCCCTTCGGATCAGTTGCTTCAAAACATACGTGATCGAATCGATCATGATGTTGGTATTAGCGGTCGTGCATTGAAACGCGACTATGCGCCCGTGGATGCAGGAAGAAGGGTTCGACCCTTGCAGGGCGGAACAACTACTGCAATCTCCAAAGGTAACAGTGTTCAGATTCTTGAGGGCGACCCTGCAAAAATCAAATGTAGCCACGCTGTGCTGCAAACCTCGACAGCCATAACTGAGGCATCACGTCACCCCAAACTTCAAGACGTGCAGAAGAAATTACAAAACTTTGTCAACGCGGATCCAAATCCGCCGCACCAATCGCGAGACCAACCGGTACAGATAGGAATAACCAGCACATCTTTTAAGGTCGATGTTGCAGCGACTTCCTGGAGCTGTATTACCAATCTCCGACTTCCGGAATTGCAGTCTAATCAGGCAACAATTTCAACAGAGGCCTTAAAAAATTTGTTGATAAAGGCCGTCGAAGATCAATCGGGAGCAGTGGTGATCGAAGTCATTCCTGATCATCTGGAGGAGCATAGCCTGAAACAAACCTACAGCTACACAGACGAAGGGCTTCGGAAACAGATCCAGGTGGCCGCTGGTTTAGTTGCAAAGGCTAAACAGCACAAGAGAGATCTGGTGATCACCTTTGCTTGTAAAGATGTGTCCGTATTGGAACGGATGAGAAAAATCCCTATGACCGATCCTGCTTCGAAGAAAGGCACCACCAAGAAGGAGTGAATATAAATCGTCACGAGATGAAGACTGTCATCAAAAATTCATCCGCGCATCAGCTTATGATGACGTGCGCGCTTTGGCGATTACGGTCGACAGCATGTCCAGCATCTGATCTATCTCATCCTTCGTCACAGTCAGCGCCGGCATAAACCGCAACAACTCCGGGCGCGGCGAATTCAGCAGCAGCCCGGCGGGTTCCAGATCACGCGCGATCTCGACAATCTTGCCGCCGATCGGCGATCCCAGCTTCAACGCGCGCAGCAATCCCTCGCCACGCTCGCCTTCCAGACCGTGCTTGTCGCACAGCTTTAGCAAGCCTTGCTTCAGATATTCACCCTTGTCGATCACCGATTGCAGGAATCCCGGCTTCAGTAGTTCTTCCAGCACTGCGATGCCAACAGCGGTCATCAGCGGATTGCCATTATAGGTGCCACCCTGATCGCCCGGCTCGAATACGGCGACTGCTTCCGTGCATAGCAGCGCCGCCAGCGGCACGCCGCCGCCGATGCCTTTGCCCAGCGTCATGATGTCCGGTTCGATATCGGACAACTGATAGGCAAACAGTTTGCCGGTGCGGCCCATGCCCGCCTGCACCTCATCAACGATCAGCAGGATGCCGTGTTTTTGGGTCAGCGCTCGCAGACCCTGCATGAAATCGCGGGAGGCCGGTATCACGCCGCCCTCGCCCTGCACGGGCTCCAGCATCACGGCGACCGTCTTATCTGTAATCAGCGCTTCGACGCTGGCCAGATTGTTCAGTTCGGCTTTGGGAAAGCCCGGTACCTGCGGCGCGAACATCGTGTCCCAGCCGGCCTTGCCCGAGGCAGACATGGTGGCCAGCGTGCGGCCATGGAAGCTGTGATCGAATGTGATGATCTCGTAGCGGTTTTCACCTGCCGGGTTCTGGTGCATCTTGCCCCATTTGCGCGCGAGCTTGATCGCGCCTTCATTCGCCTCCGCACCGCTGTTCGCAAAAAACACGCGATCGAAACAGGAGTAATGCGTGAGCATCGACGCCAGCTGTATCGATGGCTCGTTATAGAACGCCGGTGAGGGATTGATGACTTTTTTCGCCTGCGCGGTCAGTGCATCCTGTATGCACTGAGGCGAATGGCCGAGGCAGTTGACCGCCCAGCCCTGGAGCCAATCCAGATACCGCTTGCCATGATGGTCGGTGAGCCACATGCCGTCGCCGTGCGTGAACACGAGTGGCGGCCGGTTGGTGATGTACAGCAGTGCGTCGGTGTCGTACTGCTCAAACGTCTTGGCGAGGGCTTCAGGCTTGTTCATGGATCAGGCGGTCGCAGTGGCGAGGTCGGCTTCAGAGGTAAAGGAATCAGCGAAGAATTCTTCTTCGGGCAGATTGCAATCGGCAACGAAATCACGCTGCGCGGCGTCGACCATCAGCGGTGTGCCGCATGCATAGACCTGATGGCCGGACAGATCAGGCAGATCTTGCATCACTGCCTTGTGCACGAATCCGCTGCGACCGCTCCATGCGTCATCGGGATGTGCGTCCGAGATGACAGGTACATAACGGAAGTTGGGCAGTGTGGCGGCCCATTCCTCGCACAACGTGTGCATGTACAGATCTTTCGGACGGCGGCCACCCCAGTACAGCGTGATCGGTCGGTTCGACTTCAGGTGTAACCAATGTTCGACCAGTGCCTTGATCGGCGCAAAGCCGGTGCCAGAAGCAAGTAGCACGATGGGCTTGTCGGACTCTTCCCGCAGGAAGAAGGTACCCATGGGTCCTTCGAAGCGCAGGATGTCTTTTTCTTTCAGTGTGCCGAAGACCTGATCGGTGAACAGGCCGCCGGGCATGTGGCGGATGTGCAGGCTCAGCAGCTCATCTGAATGCGGTGCATTCGCCATACTGTAGCTGCGGCGCTTGCCATCCTTGAGCATGAACTCGATGTATTGCCCTGCTTTGTATTGCATCCGCTCGGTGGCGGGCAGTTGCAGCGACATGATGATCACGTCCTCGGTCACGCGCTCAAGTTTGGCAACACGCGAGGGCAGCTTCTTGATCGGAAAATCGCCCACGCCCAGTACTTCGCGCACTTCGATCGTGATATCGGATTTGGGCATCGCGCAGCAGAAAAGGGTGTGGCCGGTGGTCTGGTCGGCGGCGGGCAGTGCACGCTCCTGATGCGGGCCCAGCTCAACGTCGCCGGACAGCAGCTTGCCTTTGCAGCTGCCGCAGGCGCCGTTTTTGCAGCCATAAGGCAAGCCGACACCGGCGCGAATGGCGGCGGCCAGCACGGATTCACCGGTCTCGCAGCTGAACTGCCGGCCGCTGGGAGTAACACTTACCTGGAAAGTCATACAATCTCGCGGATGAAAAATAATGTGTTGAATGCGGCATCACCCATGGCATCACGCAGGCCGCGACTATTGGTCATTGGCTGCGGCGATGTCGGCATGCGGCTCTTGCCCTTGCTGCGCGAACGGTTTCAGATCATTGCCGTTACCAGCCAGCCATCACGACTGCCCGAACTCAGGGCAGCTGGCGCATTGCCAGTGGTCGCCAATCTGGATGATCGAAACAGCCTGCATCGCCTGAGAGCGCTGGCTGGAACCGTCGTTCATCTTGCGCCGCCACCTTCCGAGGGCGAACTGGACCGCCGCACACGCAGTTTGGTCACTATTTTACCCCGACAGGCAACGGTCGTTTATGTCAGCACCACCGGGGTGTATGGCGATTGCAAGGGAGCTTTCTTTGACGAGACCCGGCCAGTCGCGCCGGTCAATGCCCGTGCGAAGCGGCGCGTGGATGCTGAGCGGGTGCTGCGTCGTTGGGCGCTGCGCAATGGGGGCAAGCTCTCGATTTTGCGGGTGCCGGGCATTTATGCGGCCGATCGGTTGCCGCTGGACCGGCTGAAGCAGGGCACGCCGGCGTTGATGGCTGATGATGACGTCTATACCAACCATATTCACGCCGATGATCTGGCGCAGATCATCGCCATGGCGCTGTTTCGCGCTCAGCCGCAGCGTGTGTATCACACAGTAGACGATTCCGATCTGAAGATGGGCGAGTATTTTGAACAAGTGGCCAAAGCCTTCGGCTTGCCGTCCCCACCGCGTTTGCCGCGCGCCGAGCTGGCCGCCCGGGTGTCGCCGATGCTGCTGTCCTTCATGTCAGAGTCT